>JAXJVC010000207.1:0-4462 GCA_036308745.1 Oscillospiraceae bacterium
GAATATGACCATCGACGAACTCCGCGAATCCCTTGTGTTCGCCCCCAAGAATGGCTACGCCAACCTCACCGAAGCACAGCGCGGCGAAATGGAAGCCTACTGCAAGCGTTACGCTTCCTTTATCGATGCCTGCAAGACCGAGCGGGAGGCTACCGCCTGGGCCTGCCAGGTGGCTGAGGCCCACGGTTTCCAGCCTGCTGTGCCCGGCATGGACTTAAAGCCCGGTGACAAGGTGTATCTGAACAACCGCAATAAGAGCGTGATGCTGGCTGTCATCGGCAGTGAGAGCCTCGCAAAGGGTGCCAATATCTGCGCTGCCCACGTGGACTCTCCCCGGATGGACCTGAAGCCCAACCCCATGTATGAGGATTCTGAAATCGCTTACTTCAAGACCCACTACTATGGCGGCATCAAGAAGTACCAGTGGACCTGCGTGCCTCTTGCTATCCACGGCGTGGTCTATCGCAAGGATGGCACTGTGGTCACCGTGACCATCGGTGAGGATGACCAGGATCCCATCCTGGTGATCTCTGACCTGCTGATCCACCTGGCTGCCGATCAGATGCAGAAGACCCTGGCAAAGGGCATCGAGGGTGAGCAGCTCAACGTGATCCTGGGCACCGAGCCTCTGGTGGGCGAGGGCAGCGATCTGGTGAAGGTGCACATCCTGAAGCTGCTGAACGAGAAGTACGGCATCATTGAGGCCGACTTCCGCTCTGCTGAGCTGACCATCGTTCCCGCCGGCAAGTGCCGGGAGGTGGGTCTGGACCGGAGCCTGCTGGGCGCCTACGGTCACGATGACCGGGTCTGCGCCTACGCCGAGATCGAGCCCCTGCTGGAGATGGGCATCCCCACCCACACTGCTGTCTGCATCCTGGCAGATAAGGAGGAAATTGGCTCCGTGGGTATTTCCGGTATGCAGAGCAGCGCCTTTGAATACTTCATGGAGATCCTGTGCGATGCTCAGGGCGTGAAGCTGAGCCACTGCTTTGCCAATTCCTTCTGCCTGTCCGCTGATGTTTCCAATGCCTTTGACCCCAACTTTGCAGAGACCTGCGAGCGCCGGAACAACTCCATGCTGAATTACGGCGTGGCCATCTGCAAGTATACCGGTTCACGGGGCAAGGGTGGCGCTTCCGACGCTTCCGCCGAGGCTATGGGCCATGTCCGCACCACCCTGGAAAATGCAGGCGTGCTGTGGCAGACGGCTACCCTGGGCAAGGTGGATCAGGGCGGCGGCGGTACCGTGGCTGCCTACATGGCAAACCGGAATATCGTCACTGTAGACGCAGGCGTGCCTGTGCTGTGTATGCACGCGCCCATGGAACTGGTGTCCAAGCTGGACTGCTATATGACCATGCTGGCCTGCAAGGCTATCTATCTGGCATAAGCAAGGGCGAACAGCCCATGAATCAGGAACGGCCGGCTCCGAAAGGAGCTGGCCGTTTGAACTTGACGAGGTTGGACAGATTAACTCAAAAGAGGTCGCTTCTTTGAAGGGATATTTGTTATCTTGTACATGGAGGTGGCTTACATGAGGTCAAAAGAGGCATTGCAATTACGGATATTTGAATTGTGTGATCAGCGGGCTATGAGCATCAATGCGCTGTGTTCCTGCAGCGGCATCACCCAATCTACCCTGAACAATGTTGTCAGCGGGCGTAATAAGTCTATGACAGTCTCCACGGTGCAGAAAATCTGCGACGGCTTGAATATGGATCTTCCCCGGTTCTTTGACTCTGACCTTTTCCGAAATCTGGAGCAGGAGATCTATTGAGCGGGACGGGGATATCTTGATAATGTGCAAAAGCGGACCATAAACCCGAATGCATGGGTTGTGGTCCGCTTTTTTGCAGGCTGCAGAATCAGCTTTGTGTATCCTCTAACAGATAGACAGAGAAGGGCAGATTCCTGTTTTCCGTGGGGCTTGATGGGAGCGTTCTGCATCATCCCCGTCTTGCTCGGCAGGGTCGTCCGCGACGGCAATACATTTTTTTCCTGCATCCATAAGGCGGGCGATGGTTTCGCTTTTGGTGTCGGTTTGGGTTTTCCGGAAGGAACGCCGGAATCCGGCACCTGCTTTGATGTGGCTTCGGTTTGGCTTGGAACGGCTGTTTATTGCATATTTTCCTCCGGCGCTTTTTTCTTTGGGGAATTCTCTATCCGGCTCAGAAGCTCTGCCTCTTTCCACAGACGCCGGGCGACTACGAAATGATCGTAAGCAGAGTACAATCCCAGGACTACGAAAAATGCAGCAGCAAGCGAAAAGATGACGATTCTTGCCATATATTCCTCAGAATAAAGGTCTATCGCAACTCCCACACAAACAGCCAGGCAGAGGAGTATAAATACAAATGCCAGAAGAGGTTTTTTGGCTTCAGTGTAGTCTCTCCGGTAATCCTCGATGTGCTTCTGCTTTTTTACAGGCTGCGAAGGGAGCGGCTCTTTGGGTACAGGCTGGGGCTGCGGTATCTCCCCGGGGGTAAAGTCGTGCCGATACGAGGAACTCGATGATGGGGATGCTGTATAGTTTCTTTTGGCCTTGTAGTCATAGGAACCCGTTTTGAAAAAATCGTCCTGAGGGTTGTGTACGTATTCCCCGGGGTCTGAATGACCGGCAGGATTTCCCCAACCGTCATAATGATCATATCCACCCCTGCCATCAGACTCAGAGTGACCAATGATTCTTCCGTGCCGGTCATAATCAACATACCCGCCAAAGAGATTGGGCTCGCTGTAGCCGGTCTTTCTTCCGCTGGAATCGCAGTGGAGAATGCTGCCCAAGGTTGGGCCGCGATGTCGCTTAAAAGCCATAATATTTTCCTTTCCTGTATGCGTTTAGAGACGGCAGACGATAACCGGCTTCAGAGGATTGGCATGAACGCACTTCTTTGGCAGAGAAAGTCCTCCTCTCCGGAGATATATTTCGCATAATCCACCTTCCGTATTTTGTTTACATCTCCTGCGTATTGCGTCGGGAAGGATGGGGAGAAGGATGCGTTCCAAATCCTGATCATCAGATGCGCAACCTTCCCATCCGGATGAACAGCCATGATTGGAGAACAGCTTTCGGCTGTCACCGGAGCACCGTTCAAATAGGTGGCACCAAGCAGATTCAATTCTTTAACAAAGCGCTGCTTCGCCTCTTGTTCCTTTAGGTAGAACCATACCGTTGTTTCGTTTTGCAGTAATTCCAGAATGCTTCTCATAATTGTTTTCTCCTTAAGGTAAATTCCATAGGAGAACGTAAAACACCCCATCGATACCGATGGGGTGTCTGCCTGCTATACGCCCATCAGTCAAGCTTTAGCACCTTGCCCGTGGGTAGGTTGCTGTGCGGTCAACGAGCTTGTCTCTCACGCACTCTCTATGGTATCAATATAATAACAAACAAAAAGGGATATTTCAAGCGGTATGTGCAGAAAAACAATCTAATTTTCCATATTCAGGAAAGGACTGGCTTTTTCTCTCATGGATTCAGCGTCCAGCCGTGGTCGCCGTGGTAGATCATGAGCCTTGTCTGGCCGCCGTCGATGCAGATATTTTCCCCGGTGATGAAGCCTGCCTTGTCCGAGGCCAGAAACAGTACCATGTTGGCAATGTCCAGAGGATTGCCCACCCGGCCAGCGGGCTGCTGGATGGCATCACTTCCTTCGTAGACGGTATAGGCGGTGTCGATCCAGCCGGGGGAGATGGAATTGACCCGGACCTTTCCTGCGAAGCTGACCGCCAGAGCGTGGGTCAGCGCGGCGATGCCGCCCTTGGCTGCGGTGTAGCTTTCCGTCTGGGGCTGGCTCATCCGGTCCCGGGAAGAGGAAATGTTGATGATGCTGGCACCCTGTCCAAAATATGGCGCAAAAAGCTTGCTCAGGTAAAAGGGAGCGGTGACACCAATGGCAAGGGAGCGCTGGAACTCCTCGTAGCTGCATTCATCAATGCCGAGAAAGCTGGGAGGCGCGTTATTCACCAGAACATCCACCCGGCCGTATTTGTCGATGACAGTCCGGGCGAAGTCTTCCAGAGTGGTCTTGCCACCGATGTCGCCCACATAGTGCGGGCCTTCTGTGCAGTCGATGACGCACACATGGGCGCCCTGCTTTGTAAATTCTTCTGCGATGCACTTGCCGATTCCGGCGGCACCGCCGGTGATGACGATCACTTTGTTCTGGAACATGGTCCTGTACCTCCCATTTATTTGATGCGATCAAAAGCTTGGGGTGATTACCCGCGAAGGGTCTCGTAAAAAGAATAGTCTACGAAACCATGCATTTTGTCCAGTGCGCCCGGGACCAGTTCCTTCACCATCAGACATTCGGGATGGGGCAGGCCCAGACTGGGGCTGGCTTCGATCCCGAAGGGATAGCTTGCCCGGAATCCGCGGCTTTGATAGTTGCGGGGATTGCCCTCCACAAAAATTGCCTGATAGCCCATGCCCCTGGCGATTTCAAAGCCATATTCCAAA
>JAXJVC010000208.1:0-12322 GCA_036308745.1 Oscillospiraceae bacterium
CAAGAAGATGGAGAAGTCCGGCGCTAAGGCTTACCTGGTCAACACCGGCTGGAACGGCACCGGCAAGCGTATCTCCATCAAGGATACCCGCGGCATCATCGACGCCATCCTGGATGGCTCCATCCTGAAGGCCGAGACCAAGACCATCCCCTACTTCGGCTTCGAGGTTCCCACCGCTCTGCCCGGCGTTGATCCCGCTATCCTGGATCCCCGCGACACCTACGCAAACGCTGAGGAGTGGGAGACCAAGGCAAAGGATCTGGCAGCCCGCTTCCAGAAGAACTTCGCCAAGTACACCGGCAACGACGAGGGCAAGGCTCTGGTCGCCGCTGGCCCCCAGCTGTAAGATACAGTTAAGGACATACTTAGACACCCGGCTCTTTCCGAGCCGGGTGTTTTTACTGTATAGATAAACCTTCTGGCGCGGCAGCGCCTATGCCTTCCCCCGAGGGGAAGGTATGCGGCTGCGCCGCGAGATGATCATTCAGCACTGTCCTTCGACCAAATACACAAAAATGTTACACAACTTCATATTTGCTTAATAATTTTCTGCTTTATTCGTTAATAAATGATCGGTATAATAAAGCCATAAAGAAAAACAACACACGCCCGGTATTCGGAATGGGCGAAAACATAAATTTGATTCCATTCTTCATCTTTTTCATTTTTTCCTCTCCTCTTTTCTTGTTGCAAAATCCGCAGCCAAAAGCTGCGGATTTTGCATTTATACATAAATCCGTCACTTCTGGGAAATCTATCCTGAGGTGACGGATTTTGATTATTACCTATTTTCGTACGATCTTTCTATATCTGATCCTGATTTTCTGCATCCGTTTCATGGGAAAGCGGCAGATCGGGCAGATGGAGGCATCGGAATTTGTGGTGACCATGCTGGTGGCTGACCTGGCTTCCATCCCCATGCAGGACAGCGGAATCCCCCTGCTTTCCGGTCTGATACCGATCTTTACGGTGCTGGGCATGGAACTGCTGCTGTCCTGGATCATTATGAAAAGTGTGGTGATGCGCCGGTTCTTCTGCGGCAAGCCGGTGATCCTCATTGACAACGGAAAGATCCTCCGGGATAACCTGCGCCGCACCCGGGTGACTTTGGATGAACTGACGGGGCATCTCCGGGAGAAGGACGTGCTGGACATCCAAACGGTGCAGTTTGCCATTCTGGAGACCGACGGAAGCCTGTCGGTCTTCCCCTACCCGGCCCACAGCCCCGCTACCGCAAAGGAGGCGGGGATCCATCCCAAGCGGCAATACCTGCCGGTGACCATCATCGAGGATGGCTATCTCTCCCGGGAGAATCTGCAAAAAGCCGGGAAGGACCGGGACTGGCTGACCCGGGTCCTCCGGGAAAAGGGTGCAGATCAGCAGGATACCCTTTTGCTGACGGTGGACGCCGGGGACAACATCCTGTGGCTTGGAAAGGAGGACATGGCATGAAGCGCTGCTGGATTGGGGTTGTCTGCCTGGTCCTGCTGCTGATGGGGGGACTGTATGTGGACCGGGTCATGGGCCGCAGCCACGCCCCCGTTTCCCAGGATCTGGACCGGGCGGCGGAATGTGCCATGGCCGATGACTGGACAGGGGCGGAAGCCTTCGCGGACCGTGCCAGAGAAAACTGGGAGAAAAACTGGCATTTCAGCGCGGCCTTTGCGGACCATGAGCCTATGGAGAATATCGATGCCCTGTTTTCCCGGCTGACAGTCTTTGCCGCGGCCCGGGAAAAGGAGGAATTCGGGGCTCTGTGCCGGGAGCTTTCCCGGCAGGTGAAGGCCATGGGGGATGCCCATGACCTGAAATGGTGGAACCTTTTATAAAATGCAGAATGCAGAGTGCTGAATGCAAAATGACTTTGGAACGGATCCATTCATTCTGCACTTTGCACTCTGCATTCTGCATTTCATTCCGTTCCCTTTGCCAGGGTGGCGATGGCCCGGGCAAGCTGCTCCGCTGCCAGCCGGGCTTCGGCGTGGGTGTTCCCTGCCGCGCCGACTTCTACCAGCAGCGCACCGGGACACAGGTCCTGGTTGAACCGCTGGGCCCGAAGGACGGTGGGCCGGGTAATGCCCGGGGCCTGGGTCTCCAGTTGGGCCTGGAGCTTTAACCCCAGGCTTAGGTTGTCCTCCCAGTGGGGGTGCTTCTGCCCGGCGGCGTTGGTCCCCATCACCAGCATGAGCTGAGCAGAGGTTTTCCCCTCTATCTCCACTTCTGTGCGGAGTTGGTTGGCGTTGGTCCCGGCGGCATCCCGGTGGAGGTCCAGCACCAGCCGGATGGTGGGATATTTCTCCAGATATTCCTGGATGGCTTTCCGGGCATCTACATAGGAGCCGTTGTAGGAAGGGTAATCGTGAAGGGTCCGGTCCTGGACGGCGGTGATCCCTTCTTCTGCCAGAAGCTCTGCCACCAGAGCGCCGATGGAGAGCATATTGTAGCTTTCGTCCAGGGTGCGGTAGGCGGAGGTTTCCACATAGCTTTCCCCGGCGGGGGTATAGCTTTCCGTGGCGTGGGTGTGGAGGATCAGCACCGTGGGCTGCTCCCCGGTCAGGTCCCAGGAAAGGGGCTTTTCCAGCAGGGCCTGAATGTCCGGCCGCAGGCTGCAGCTGTAGTACATCTCTGTCAGGGCCGTATCGGAAAACCGAGGCAGAGGCTCCGCCGGAAGCCAGGGCTGGGGCGATTCGGGAGCATACTCCACAAAAACCTCCTGGGATGCAGAAAACCGGACGTTTCGTCCGGTTTCTAAATATGTCAGGAAAGCAAGAATATTCGGTTGTGTCAGCCAGGAAACGACGGTTTCCGGCAGGCCGGAGGAACACAGACGAAAGACGATGGCGCAGAGGATCGCCGCCGCTCCCATACGGATGGCCCTGTGCTGCTGCATAAATGCCCCCTTTAATGAGATGGGTTTACATAACGTAAATAATTTCCCCAAATCTGCACCAATTTTGTCATCCCGAGCGAACGCAGTGAGTCGAGGGATCTTCGCACAATCGTTACTGCACGGCGAAAATCGGTGCGAGGATCCCTCGACTTCGTTTCACTTCGCTCGGGATGACAGGTTCGCCGATATCTCGTTTTATCGTAACGATTACGCCTCCTCGCGGGGCTTCCATTTGGGCCGGGAGCGCAGCTCCAGCCGCAGGTTCTGGAAAAATTCCGTCATCAGGGCCGCGGCTTCCGCTTCCCGGATGCCAGCTTCCACCTCCGGGTGGTGGTTGAAAGCCATGGAGAACAGACTGCATACCGAGTTGCAGGCGCCGAATTTTTTATCGCTGGCGCCATAGACCACCCGGGGAATCCGGGCGTTGATGATGGCACCGGCGCACATGGGACAAGGCTCTAAGGTCACATACAGGGTGCATTCCCACAGCCGCCAGCCTCCCAGGTTTTCACAGGCCTGACGGATGGCTTCGATCTCCGCGTGGGCCAGGGCAGACTTGTCCTTCTCCCGGCGGTTTCGGCCTTTGCCTACGATCTCGCCCTTGCGAACGATGACACAGCCCACCGGCACTTCCCCTTCTGCCGCGGCTTCCCTTGCCAGAGCCAGGGCCACATCCATAAAATACAGGTCGTCCATGGTATCCCCTCCTTTTGGGGATATTTTACCCGAAAGGCAGGGGTGCGTCAAGGCTTGGCTCCTTCTTTTACCATGGCTTCCAGCCTATCGGCCAGGTCCCGGGTGGAGATTGGGATTTGAGACCGCATTTCCAGGTTTTCGTCTGCCGCACGGGTCCTGCGGAGCATCACTTCCTCCAGCCGGGGGTCCGGCAGGGACCCGGTGAGCAGGTAATCTGTGGACACCCGGAACTCCCGGGCCAGGGCTACCACCGTCTCCATGGATGGCTCCCGTCTGCCCTGCTCGTACATTCCCATGGCGCTGGGGCTGATCTTCAAATGCTGGGCAAGCTGAGCCTGGCTCAGTCCCGCCTGCCGCCGCAGGGCGGCGATCCTGGCACCAAACATTTTGAACACTTCCTTTTGTGTTGTTGGCAACAGGATATCACGGCCCGGCTGAAAAATTGCGGGAAAAAGCACCCCGCGGGAATCGACTGACAGCCCACGGTTCGTGTAGTATCCTCGGTTTACAAAACCTAAGGAAATGAGGAATGTTTTATGCTGGATTGGATGGAACCGGTGTTGTTTGTGGATATTCAGGCGGTGGCTCCTGCCTGTTTTTGCCGCCGCTGCGGGGGCGAGCGGTATGCCCCCGGCAGGCGGTGCCTGCGGTGCGAGAGGAGGCGGAAGCGATGACCCTTTTAGAGCTGAGCCGGGGCTATGAGGAAGCGGCGGCTCCCCTGCGGTCACGGCTCCGGGAACTGCGGCTTGCTTTGGAGCAGGCCCGGGACCCGGAGGAAATCTGGCATCTGAAGCGTCGCATCGGGGAACTGAC
The DNA here is from genome assembly GCA_036308745.1 of Oscillospiraceae bacterium. Lineage (GTDB taxonomy): Bacteria > Bacillota > Clostridia > Oscillospirales > Oscillospiraceae > Faecousia. The sequence continues at coordinate 4,400 of JAXJVC010000208.1, forward strand.
CCCCATGCTGACGGAGATGAACGAATTGGCGGAGCTGACCGCCCGGTATTACGAAAGGGGATATTGGCGCAGTGAAAAGTATACTTTCTGAGGGCTACCTGGGTCGCCGCATCCCCCGGGAGGTGCAGATGGAGCGGGTGCGCCGGGTGATCCGGGAGGAACTGACCCAAACCCAGCAGGAAATTCTGACGGCCTATTATTTTCACGGAAAGAACCTGACCCAGATCGCCCGGGAACGGGGCATCCACAAAAGCACCGCCTGCCGCACCCTCCACCGTGCCGAGGACCGGCTGAAACGATTTTTGCGGTATTGATTCACTTAGGGAGGGGCAAAGCCTTCCCTCGAGGGGAAGGTGGATCGCCGCAGGCGAGACGGATGAGGAATGGCGACATCTTACGATTGCCTTTGCACCGAAATAAAAAGGTAAACTGTTTCGGATAAAACCTTTTTACCGAAAGCGCGTACGAATCTGTAACATCTCGCCGCTCCTCATCCGCCCCAGTGTGCGCACTGGGGCACCTTCCCCCCGGGGGAAGGTATGGCGCTGCCGCGCCGGAAGGATGATCGATAGTTTAGGGCGTGCCGCAGGAAAGCAGCACGCCCTTATGCCGGGTCCATTTTCAGAGTTTTTGGAAAGCGGGGTTATTCCATATCATTTGCGGAAACCACAATTACGCTTTCTTCCGTTGTTTCAAAGGCAATGGCTTTACCGGCATTTGTGGTAATATCCTTGTCAAAGTCCTCCAAAGCATCGGCTTCCGTGGCGTAGAGCGCAAGCTGATAGATTGCCTGATGACCCTCCCTGTGGTTTACATTGCCTATTACACAGAAGTAATCCGCTGCTCCACCGCAGCGCATACCGGAAACCCCAAGTTCTGTGCCGAAGGAGATCCCGTTTGTGTCAATATATCCCTTATAGTCCTCCGTACCTACATATTTTACAAAGAGTACAAAGGAGGGATGCAAAAGATCAAAGTAGGATTCACTTCTGAAATACATATAGTGAAAATCGCCCTCGGTGGCTTCGGTTAACGTATAGCCGCTAAGCTTACCGGTCTTGTAAGCTTCAGCATAATGTGCAAAAGGAGAGTCCGGAAGTTCATAGGAAAGATAGCTCTCCACCGTACCAATGTGGTTGATGTTTGCAGGCGTCATCTGTCTCAGATTGACAAAGCTTCTGCGGACGGATACTGCACATACAATGGACAATGCGATGATAAGGATCACCACCACAATGGTTTTGGGCTGGGGCCACTGCTTGCCTGTGGTGATCCCTTGGGCAAGTCTGCGCTTGATCCTTGCATTATAAATGGCGGTGTATACAATAAGTCCCGCAATGGCAAGGACCGCAAGAAATGCGAAAAGAATACCAAGGACACTTACAAAAGTAATAAACATAATAATTTTTCCTTAAATACCAAATTTGTTTTTGAAAATATAGTAATAGCTTCGGGTCACATCTACCCTGCTTCCGTCAGAAAGGGTCACCAGGAACTTTTGGGATAAAGCAGACTTGATGCCCTTGACTTCTTTGATGTTAATGATCACGGAATTGCTGATCCGCAGGAATACATCAGGGCTGAGGGACTTTTCCAACTGCCAGAGCCGGTCGGATGATTTGAAGTCCTGGTTTTTTGCATGGATAAAAACGTCATGTCCCATGCTTTCAATAAAAATAATGCTGTCCACAGGAACGTGGTGGGTATCCCCATTTTTTTTGCAGGAAACATATTCCGTGCTTTCCATACTTTCTGTCAGTACCAAAGAGGCATCGTCTGAGATTTCAAAGCCGGCTTCGGTGAGCTTTTGATAAAGTTGGAGATGTAAATCTTTCGGGACATCCAGTTTGATTTTCAACTCCTGCCACTCCTTCGCAAAATCAATTTTGTTAACCAACGCGTTTGTTACCAGTGGGATATTACCACGGCAAAACCCCCATTGCAAGCCTTTGGAATAACTTGCATCTATTACGGAATAGAATGCAGGAAAAGACACAAAGGAAAAGGGCGTGCCGCAGGAAAGCAGCACGCCCATAATATTATTGCTCTGTGTCACGATTATGAATGCTGAGAAGCGTCACAGCACAGGCCATACCAATGGCCATCATCACCCACAATTTCGCACCCTCGCAAAATTCACGGAAGGCACCGCCTGTAAAAATACTGATTGCATAAATCAACCCAAACACAACCGTAATCACAGCAGTTGCGATCAGTACCCTTTCAACCTCTTTCGCTTTATTAGCATCCTTTTCAATTTTCATTTTCATTCGTTGGTCTCCCTTCAACAATTCATCAATACTGATCTGATAAAGGTCACTTAGTTTCATAATGCTAACAATATCCGGCAAAGATTTTCCGTTTTCCCAATTGGAGATGGTTTGCCTTGACACCATTACTTTCTCGGCAACCTGCTCCTGTGTCAATCCTGCCTGTACTCTGGCATCTTTTAACTGCATTTCAATTTTCATATGTGCACCTCTATCTGAAAGGAGTATAGCGGATTTTTGCTGATCCATCTACCAAAAGTCTTTGACATATCCTGAAAAATACTGTCAAAAACCTTTTACATACCAACAAATTCAGGTTATTTGTTTCTTTTCCATCGTCTTTACAATCACTCGCTGTCCTTTTTCTCCGCGTTCAGGGCATCCACCACGATGTCGGCATAGGGGTTGGCGATGACGGTGCGGTAGGTGTGGTAGATCACCATGCCGGGCTTACCGTTAGGGATCTTTTTTACCTGCTTCACCGGGGTCACATCCACCGGGATGTTCTGGCCACCGCTGGTCTCGGAGTAGTAGGCCGCCAGCTGAGCCGCCTGGGTGATGGTGTCGTCGGGGGGCGTGGTGCCGCCGCAGGAGATGATGACATGGGAGCCGTGGACTTTCGAGGCATGGCACCAGATGTCGTCCTTCCGGGCCAGTTTGAAGGTCAGCTCGTCGTTCTGGTGGTTGTTCCGGCCCACATAGATGGGGTAGCCGTCGGTGCTTTCAAACCGCATGGGAGACAGCTTGCCCTGCTTGGCCCGCTTTTTCCCGGTCTCCGCCCGGAGGTAGCCTCCCTCCTGAAGCTCCCGCCGGATCTCCTCCAGCTCTGCTTCCGTCTGGGCACGGTTCAGTTCCTCCAGAACGCTCTTCAGGTAGTGAAGCTCGTTTTCACCCAGCTCGATCTGTTTGGTCAGCTCTTTTTCCGCGTTCTTCAGCTTGGCGTAATCCTTGTAGAATTTGGCGGCGTTCTGCTGGGGGGAGAGAATGGGGGAAATGGGGATGTCGATGACCTTCATTTCCTCATCGTAAAAATCCTCGCACTGCACCACCGTCTGTCCCTTGACGATGCGGTGGATGTTGGCGGTGAGGATGTCTCCCAGCTGGCGCAGACGCTCCCGGTCGTAGGTGGCTTCCAGTTCTTTTTCCTGGATGGCCAGCTTCCGGGTCAGCCGGGTGCAGAGGTTCTGGACGGTCTTGCGCACCGCCTGGCCCTTTTGACGCATGGCGTCTTTCCGGTCCCGGACGGTGTAGTACATATCCAGCAGGCTTCCGAAGGACTCCGCCCGCTGGCATTCTCCATACTGGCGGATGGGGCAGAAGGCAAACTGCTTGGGGGTGCCGTCGGCCTGGGCGTAGTAGAAGGGAGCGGGGTGGTTCAGGTGTTCCTGGAAGAAAAGCTGGAGCTTATCGGCGGTGGTGTCGATATCCAGCCCATCGATTCTGGCATCGGTGGCCCCGGCGGCGAACAAAGCCGCCTCCCGGCACACCAGGGGGGACAGGCCACCCAGGATGTCCATCAGCCGGTCAGCCAACATATCCGCTCCGAGTTTGCATAACAAGTTTACATAATCATCAAATCCCAGGCTCACGGGATTCTGCTTGGCAACCGCCTCCGGCTCCACATAGTTCAGACCCGGCAATGCCGCCCGCTTGGCGCTTTCGTCCAGGCCAATGCGGCGCAGGCAGTCGATGATCCGGCCCTCGGGGCTCAGCAGGTACAGGTTGCAGGTGCGGCCCATCAGCTCAGCCACCAGCGTTTTCCGGACAGGGAAGCCCATTTCGTCGGTGCAGTCAAAGGTGAAGGAAGCCGCCCGCTCCATGGGGGGCTGGGTAACTTCCGCCAGCTTGGCGCCCATCAGATGCTTGCGCAGCAGCATACAGAACATGGGGGGCTCCGCCGGATTTTCCGGGGAGGCGGTGGTCAGGTGGAGCCGGGGCGCGGTGGGATTGGCGGCGAAGAGCAGCTTCTCCCGGCCCTCCCGGCAGCGAAGATGTAAAATTAATGTATCCCGGCTGGGCTGGTGGATCTTGTCGATCCGGGCGCCGATGCACCGCTCCCGAACCTCATCCAGCACAGCGGACAGAAAAAACGCGTCAAAGGCCATAAATAACCTCCAGATTTTTGTAGGGCGGGCTGCCTTAGATTTCCATTACATTCTTAAAGAGTTCATTCAGCCGCTCCGTCTTTCCTGCCAGGTACAGGGCACCGAACAGGGCCTCCAGGCCCGTGGCCTTGGCGTATTCGGCAGGGGTGCAGGACTTGGGTACGGCGTGGACGTGGGAATTTTTGCCCCGGCGGTAGTAGCTCAGCTCTTCCTCCGTCAGCAGGGGCAGCAGCTTGTCCGCAAAGCGGGCCTGGGAGGTGGCCTTTACCATCTGAATGGTGTCATTGTGGAGCTTTCCCACATTCTTTCCGCCCTTCGCGCAGAGGTAACCCCGGCACAGGATCTCAAAGACGCAGTCTCCCATGTGGGCAAGGCCAAGATTGGAGATAGCGTCGATCTCCTGCTTGGTAAGATTCATTTTGAAATAGTTTTCCATAATTTCCCCCGGTTCACAAGGAATTGGGCGCACAGCCCGGTAAACAGGCCGGTGATGATGCTGATGACGATCATCACGGGCAGATAAAGGATCAGAGAGGGCGTTTCCAGCAATGTGATGGCCATGGCCATCTGACCGATGGAGTGGGCGATGGCTCCCAGACAGCCGGCGACCCAGAGCTGCTTTTTGGTGAGGATCTTCCGCAGCAGGATGGTCACGGCGATGGCGAGGGCACCGCCGGCAGCGGAATAGAAGATGGTGCTGAAATTTCCGGCGAACACCGCCCCCAGGAAAATGCGGATAAACAGGACGGCAATGCCCTCCTTGGCACCCAGGGTAAAGACGGTAAAAACGGTCACAATATTGGCAAGTCCCAGCTTGATACCGGGAATGGGCAGCAGCGGCGGGATCTGGGCTTCCACCATGAAAATGGTCAACGCAATGGCCGAAAGCAGCGCCAGAAGGGTGAGTTTTTTGGTTTTCATGGGGTCACCAGCCTTTCAACTATATAGAATAGCAAATTTTTGACGGGTTGTAAATACGTGTTTCTTGCCAGGACACAAAACCCGGTCAGGAGTTAGGAATGTTCCGGATGTGGCAGTGCATTCCTCACTCCTAACTCCTAATTCCTAATTCGCATTTGCATATCTTCTGCAAAATGTTAAAGAATAATTCAAAAACCACCCCTTGACATTATTAGCACTCTCTGGTATAGTGTGCTTAGCACTCAGAGATACGGAGTGCTAAAGAAACGGAGGGACGTTATGGAACTGACGGAACGGAAAAAGAAGGTACTGCGCTCTGTTGTAGACCTGTATATCCGCACCGCGGAACCAGTTGGCTCCAAGGCCATTTCCGCCCTCCCGGATATGAAATACTCCTCTGCCACCATCCGCAATGAAATGGCGGACCTGACCAGCATGGGCTACCTGGAGCAGCCCCACACCAGCGCCGGACGGATCCCCTCCGCCGCAGGCTACCGGCTGTATGTGGATGAGCTGATGCTGGACTACCGGCTGAGCATTGATGAAACCAAATCCATCAACACCGCCATCGAGGAAAAGATGCAGCGGGTGGACAAAATGGTGGAAAAGGTGGCAAAGCTGGTCTCCCAGGCCACCAACCTACCGGCCATTTCCGCCGCCTCCCGGCGGGGCGATGCCTGTGTGAAGCGGTTCGAGCTGATCCTGGCAGGCCAGGGCAGCATCATCCTGGTGCTGATGCTTCCGAATGATCAGGTGGTGAACAAACTGATCAAGCTGCCTGTGAATCTGGAGGAAGGAGACCTGAAGCTCCTGACAGCGGTGCTGAACGCCGCCATGACGGAGATCCCCCTGGAGGAATTCACCGCCGAGCTGATGGAAAAGGTGATGCGCTCCGCAGGCGCGGCGGCAAGTCTGGTTCCGGTGATCCTGGACTTTACCCAGGAGACCCTAAAAAACCACGGCTCCACCAATATCTCCGTCACCGGACAGTCCCGGCTCCTCAGCCTTCCCGAATACCGGGATGTGGACAAAGCCCAGCGGCTGCTGGCCTCCATTGATGAGGATTCCCTGAGTAACCTCCCCGCGGTGATGCGGGGCAGCAACGGCACCAAGGTGCTGGTTGGCCCGGAAAATGTGGCGGATGAATTGAAAGACACCTCCGTTGTCATGACGAAATTTGACATTGGCGACGGGATGCAGGGCATGATCGGCGTGGTGGGTCCCACCCGGATGGATTACGCCCAGGTAACGGCCCGCTTAAGCTACTTCGCCGAGAGCCTGAGCAAGATGTTTGCCAAGCCGGAACAGCCCCAGCTGCCGGAGGCAGTCAATAACGAAGAACAGTAAATATCAATGCAACCGGGTAACGATTACCACTGTCATTGCGAGGAGCAAAGCGACGTGGCAATCCGCGTCCCCTTGCAATGTTACCATATCGAAGGCGCTGCGTCAGGAGAACGGATTGCCACACCAGTCTGCGGACTGGTTCGCAATGACACGATTTGTTTCGCCAAAGCGCCGTTTTATGCAACAAGGAGGCACGAAACGTGGCAAAGAAGGAAAAAGAAATGAACGAAACTCCCGTGGAGGAAACTGTGGAGACTGCCGAAGTCCAGGAGGAAACCCCCGAGACTCCCGAAGTTCCTGAAGTCCCCGAAGTAAATCCCTGGGAAGAAAAATACAACCTGGAGCATGATTCCCACCTGCGCCTGGCAGCGGAGTACGACAACTTCCGCAAGCGCACCGTGAAGGAAAAGGAACAGAGCTACGGCAACGGCAAAGCTGATGCGGTGGCAAAGATGCTCCCCATCTATGATAACCTGGAGCGGGCGCTGAACCAGCCCACCGAGGACGCAGCCTTCAAGAAGGGCGTGGAGCTGACCATGAATGAGCTGATCAAGATCTTCACCTCCCTGGGTGTGGAGATCTTCGGTGAGAAGGGCGACGTCTTCGATCCCAACCTGCACAACGCCGTGATGCACATCGACGATGACACCCTGGAGGAGAACACCCTTTCCCAGGTGTTCCAGAAGGGCTTCAAGATCGGCGATAAGATCGTCCGGTTCGCAATGGTGCAAGTAGCTAATTAAATGCAGAATTCAGAATGCATAATGCAGAATGAATGTATTCCCTTCGGGAATGATCAAATACTGTCCGCAAAGCGGACACCATAATTCTGCATTCTGCACTTTGCACTCTGCATTATCCAAATTCGTAAACAATTTACCTTTATAATATTAGGAGGAAAACATTATGTCTAAGATCATCGGTATCGACCTGGGTACTACCAATTCCTGTGTTGCCGTTCTGGAAGGCGGCGAGCCTGTTGTCATCGCCAACGCAGAAGGCACCCGTACCACCCCCTCTGTGGTGGCATTCTCCAAGACCGGCGAGCGTATGGTTGGCCAGGTGGCAAAGCGCCAGGCTGTTACCAACGCTGACCGCACCGTGGCTTCCATCAAGCGCCACATGGGCGAAAACTACCACGTCACCATCGACGGCAAGGGCTACACCCCCCAGGAGATCAGCGCCATGGTGCTGCAGAAGCTGAAGGCTGACGCCGAGGCTTACCTGGGCCAGACCATCACCGAGGCTGTCATCACCGTTCCCGCTTACTTCTCCGACGC
>JAXJVC010000209.1:0-2232 GCA_036308745.1 Oscillospiraceae bacterium
CACCCGCCGCAGATTCTCATCGCTGCTCAGGGTCTTCACATAATTGCGGATATTTTTGGGATGGAAGATCTCCAGAGCATTGTCCACACCGCCGGTGCCCAGCAAGGTAAACATCACATCCACAAGCTGGTTCCGTTCCTGATTGCTCATCTGGGCAAACCAGGTCTTGATGGTAGCATCCACGAACCTGGATTCCTCCGTCACCTCCTGCATGGGGATGAAGCTTCTTCCCAGCACCTCCCAGGAATAGGGATCATGCTGCAGCAGGCTCACGGTCTTGCTGCGGATCACACAGTAAGGCTCCTCATGCTCCAGAAGCATACCGATGACCGAAGACTGGGGGACGTAGGTCCTGATCCGGGGCACCATGGCAAGATACCCGGGATCACCCATGAGATACTCGGTAAAACCAGGGCCATCGTTGTTGAAGACCTCCAGGATCCTCTGTTGAACCATAGGGGCGCTTCTCGCGGCGGCAAATACCGCCAGGTTGCCTCCCTTGGAATGGCCGCCCAGCCGCAGAGGGGCCATGTACTCCGCAGCCACATCCCGGGTGTACTGCAGGGCCAGCCGCTGGGCCGGGATGGTCTGCTGGAAGCTCATATTGAGATCCTCCTTCCAGCCCACCAGGGAATAATCCGTGCCCCGGAAAGCCAGGAAGGCACTTCCGTCATCCAGCAGGAAGGTCACCGCCGCGAATTGGGTCTCCTGCTCCGGAATAAACAGATCACGGTACAGGTACAGCTTGGTAAAGCCAAAGCGGGCAGACCGCGCCGCCTCACGGAGCAGTTCCAGATCATTTTTTACCCGCACCCGGTCCTCATGGTCATCCAGAGCAAAATACAGCTCCGCCGCATCCCGCAACAGCACAGGCGTGTGCGGGTCCGCCTCCACCTGTCCGCCAAAACGGATATAAGACAGAGCGGAGAAGATCAGGGCATCCACCGCATTGGGTGGATCCTGGGTAAAGGTCAGATCCCCCCGCCAGGTCAGGTAGTCAAATACATTGGCCATGTTTCATGCCTCCTTTGCTTATAGAATACCATAGAAATATGAAAATTTCTACCGTTTTCAGTCTGTTATGCGGATTTCAGGAATATACTTCCCCGTTGACAAACATCCATTCCGGTCGTAAAATAATGATTATTATCGTTTTGGAGGAATACCATGGAACTTACCATCCACCGCCAGCAGGCCCTTTCCCTGCTGCAAAAGTATAACCAGGAACCCTTTCACATTCTCCACGCCCTGACCGTTGAGGGTGTTATGGCCTGGTTCGCAAAGGAGCAGGGTGAAGACGAGACCTTCTGGAGCCTGTGCGGCCTGCTGCATGATGTGGACTTCGGACAGTATCCTGAAGAACACTGCAAGAAAGCCCCGGAGCTGCTCTCTGAAATCAACGCCAGCGAAGATATGGTTCATGCCATCTGCTCCCACGGCTACGGCCTGTGCAGCGACGTGGAGCCTGTCCATGTAATGGAAAAGATTCTGTTCGCTGTGGACGAGCTGACAGGCCTCATCGGCGCTGCCGCCCGGATGCGTCCCAGCAAGAGCGTTATGGATATGGAGCTTTCTTCCCTGAAGAAGAAATTCAAGGACAAGAAGTTCGCCGCCGGCTGCTCCCGGGATGTGATCAAAGAAGGCGCTGAACGTCTGGGCTGGACCCTGGATGAACTGATGGAAAAGACCATCCTGGCAATGCGCAGCTGTGAGACCTCCGTTGCGGAAGAACACGCAAAGCTTTGTGAATAAAAATTTGAGACCTGCCTGTAAGGCAGGTCTCTTACTGTTTACTGAACCTCTTTCAGGGGCTTGATATACTGCTCACGGCGGCGGTTGCGCTCGGAGCGGTATGCCTCGTCATTACCGGAGTGGATCTCACGAAGGTAATCATAGTGGTTGTGGAGGATCGCCTCGTTGTTTCGTGCCAGCATCATAACTGCGATGGCAGAGCAGTGGTCGGAAGCGCGCTCCAGATAGGTCAGGGTCTCCATAAACACCAGGCCGCTACTGATGGAGCAGGTGCCGCTCTTCAGACGCTTGGTGTGCCGGTCCCGGAGGATCATGACCATATCGTCGATGGTCTCTTCCAGAGGCTCGATGCTCTTGGCCATTTCATTGTCATCGGTGGCAAAAGCAGATACGGTGATGTCCAGGATCTCATTGACGGCAGAGCAGATGATCTCCAGCTCCCGCTTGGCAGCATCGGAGAAAGAGGCGGCATCCTTGGTC
>JAXJVC010000210.1:0-6877 GCA_036308745.1 Oscillospiraceae bacterium
TCCTGCCGCATCCAGCATATTCTCAATAAAGATCCCATATCCGGTGGTGGGATCGTTCACCAGCACATGGGTCACCGCGCCTACGATTTTTCCGTTCTGGCAAATGGGGGAGCCGGACATCCCCTGAACGATGCCGCCTGTAGCGGAGAGAAGGTCGGGGTCCGTAACCTTCAGGAGGAAATTACGGCTGTCGGGCCGGTCCTCTGGATAAATTTTCAGAATTTCCACAGAATATTCCCGGGGTGTGTCTCCTTGGATGGTGGAACGGATGGTGGCTTCCCCGGTGCGGATCTCTTCATAGGAAGCTACCGGCAGGGGTTCTCCCGGCCAGCCATCCCGGTTGATGCCGAAAACACCCTGGGGCGTGTTGCGCAGCAGTTCTCCGCAGACCCGGAAGGTCTCCGCAGTGCCGCGAAGCTGGCCCGGGTCGCCGGATCGGCCCTTTTTTACGGATTGGATCTGGGCCAGGAATGCGCTTCCGGTGGTCATGTCCAGCAGCTCCCCGTCAGCGCTGCTGACACCATGACCCAGGGTGCCGAATTTGTTGGTATCCGGATCGTACCAGGTGACGGTTCCGATGCCTGCGATGCCCTGGCGCAGGTACACACCCAGCCGGGGACCGTTTTCGGTTTGGGCGGGGGTCATGCGCAGTTCCTTTGTTTTGCCGCTGCGGCGGACGGTAAGGGAAACCGCTCCCCGGCAGGCATCCAGGGCGGACCGGACATCCTCGGCGCAGTCGATGGCTGCGCCGTTGATGCTAAGGATCTCGTCGCCAATGCAAAGACCGGCATCCTTCGCACAGGTGCCCAGGGCATCGTCAAAGGCGGCTACGGTGACGGTGTCGTCCTGAAGCTGCAAGCCGATGATCCTTCCCACAGGCACCAGCAGTTCCGCTGCCCGGGCGCCCAGTGGGATAGACAGCAGCATCGCTGCAATGAGAATCGCAGCGCAAAAAAATCGTTTCATTCAATCAGCCCTCCTTTTGTCTGCCTCCTTAATATGACCTGCGCGGCGTGGATGTAACCGCTGAAAATGTCGAAAAATCTGGGGGCAGATTACGGAATTGGTGTTTTTTGACTTGTATTGAGAGCGAAAGTTTTGTAGAATTATGAAAGTGAAAATTATCGTTTGGCGCCTTAAGCGCCGCAGGCGCAATGGCTTCCCCTCGGGGGAAGATAAGCGGCTTCGCAACAAAACTACAATTTACCTTATAAAATAAATCGAGGGAACACATATGGAACAAACTGTGAACTACGAACTGATCTGTCAGCAGCTTGCGGCTCTTACCGAGGGTGTGCCTTATGAGGTAGCAAATTTGGCAAATGCTTCTGCACTGCTGTGGCAGGAGCTGCCGGGGATCAACTGGGCGGGCTTTTACAAAATGGTGGATGGCGCACTGGTGCTGGGACCTTTCCAGGGGAAGCCTGCCTGCATCCAGATTCCGGTGGGCCGGGGCGTCTGCGGTACGGCGGTAGCCCAGAACAGGACCCAGCTTGTGTATGACGTGCATCAGTTCCCCGGACATATCGCCTGCGACTGCGCCTCCAATTCGGAAATCGTGGTGCCGATCCATATAAATGGAGAGATCTGGGGCGTGCTGGATATCGACAGCCCCCACGTGGGACGGTTCACAGAAGAAGACAAGGCAGGACTGGAGCGAGTGGTTTCTATATTGGAAGACTGCCTGTCCTAAATTAGGAATGAGGAGTTAGGAGTTAGGAATGCTCATAAATTCCTAATTCCTAACTGCACTGTATTTGCCTATTGACAAGGTAGGTAATACATGTTATATTACCCATGAAATTACTAGGTAAATACCGACAGGAGGTTTTCCTATATGCAAGTATATGCAGATAACGCTGCAACCACAAAAATGAGCCAGGTGGCAATCGATGCCATGCTGCCTTATTTTACCACGATTTTCGGCAATCCCTCTTCCCTCCACTCTGTGGGCCAGGAGGCTAAGGAGGCCCTGGATACCGCCCGGGAGACTGTGGCGAAGTGCCTGGGCTGTGAGCCCCGGGAGATCATCTTCACCTCCGGCGGCAGCGAGGCCGATAACCAGGCCATCATCTCCGCTGCCCGCTATGGTGCCCGGAAGAACAAAAAGCACATTATCTCCACCGCCTTTGAGCATCATGCGGTGCTGCATACCCTGAACCGCCTGGAGAAAGAGGGCTACGAAGTCACCTATCTGGATGTAAAGAACGGCCACAACATCACTGCTCAGCAGGTGAAGGATGCCATCCGGGAGGACACCTGCCTGGTGACCACTATGTACGCCAACAACGAGATCGGCTCTGTCCTGCCTATCGCGGAGATCGGCGCAGTGTGCAAGGAGGCCGGTGTGCCGTTCCACACCGATGCGGTCCAGGCTGTGGGCCACCTGCACATCAATGTGAAGGAACAGAACATCGATATGCTGAGCCTGTCCGGCCATAAGTTCCACGGCCCCAAGGGCGTGGGCGCGCTGTATGTCCGCCGGGGCTTCCCCCTGGTGAATGTTATCGAGGGCGGCGCCCAGGAGCGGGGCAAGCGTGCCGGTACGGAAAATATCGCCGCTATCTGCGGCATGGCTGCTGCCATGAAGGATGCCTGCGACCACATCGATGAGAATATGCCCCGGGTGGCTGCCATGCGGGACAAGCTCATTGAGGGTCTGAGCAAGATCCCCCACTGCGCTCTGAACGGTGATGCTGTCAATCGCCTGCCAGGCAATGTGAGCTTCTGCTTCGAGGGCATTGAGGGCGAGAGCCTGCTGCTCCTGCTGGATATGAAGGGCGTCTGCGCTTCCTCCGGCTCTGCCTGCACCTCCGGTTCTCTGGACCCCAGCCATGTGCTGCTGGCCATCGGCCGGGTCCATGACGTGGCCCACGGCTCCCTGCGCCTCAGCCTTAGCGAGTACAATACCGACGAGGAAGTGGATCACATTCTGAAGGTGGTTCCCGAGGTGGTACAGTATCTGCGGAATATGTCCCCTGTCTGGCGGGACCTGCAGAACGGTAAGCGGCAGTATATTCTGTAATTACCCATTACTGATTTAGGAATGAGGAATTAGGAATTAGGAATTTTTGATGCTGAGTGGAGGAAGATATTCCTCACGCCTCATTCCTAACTCCTAATTTGAAACAAACTGACAAATTAAGGAGAGCGAAAACAATGGCACTGTATAGCGAAAAGGTCATGGACCATTTTATGAATCCCCGGAATGTGGGCGTTATCGAAAACGCCAGCGGTGTGGGCGAGGTCGGCAACGCCAAGTGCGGCGACATTATGAAGATCTATCTGAAGATCGAGAACGACATCATTGAGGATGTAAAGTTCGAGACCTTTGGCTGCGGCTCCGCCATCGCTTCTTCCTCCATGGCGACCGAGATGATCCTGGGCAAGTCCATCCATGAGGCCATGGCCCTGACCAACAAGGCTGTGGCAGAAGCGCTGGACGGTCTGCCCGCCCATAAGCTCCACTGCTCCGTTCTGGCAGAGGAAGCCATCAAGAATGCCCTGAAGGATTACTTCGACAAGAACAACATCCCCTACGACAAAAAGCAGTTCCCCGATTGCGAGCACTGCGAGCATTGCCACTAAGCCTATGATCGTATCCACCAAAGGACGGTACGCCCTGCGGGTCATGGTCTGCTTTGCCCAGCGGGGCGGGGAGGAGTACATCCCCCTGAAGGAAATCGCGGAAGCGGAAGGGATCTCCCAGAAGTATCTGGAATCCATTATGACTACCTTGTCCAAGGCGGGCTTTGTGGACGCGGTCCACGGCAAGGGCGGCGGCTACAGGCTGAACCGCCCCCCGGAAGAGTATACCGTGGGAAGCATCCTGAAGCTGACGGAGGGTTCTCTGGCGGCGGTATCCTGTACATCCCAGGGTGCCTCGGCCTGCTCCCGGACGGAGTGCTGCCAGGCAAAGCCCATGTGGGACAGGCTGGAGAAAATGATCGACGATTTCTTTGAGGGGATCACCATTGCAGACTTATTAAAGGATAATTCTCAGGAATAACAAAAAGGCGGGCTTCGGCCCGCCTTTTTGCGTGTGAAAATGTGTGCAATACGATTAGATCCCGGGTAATTCATTGCCCGGTGCTTTCAGGATGATGGTTATGGTCACTTTGCCGTTTTGATAGTCGGCAGATATTTTCCCGTGCATTTCTTCCACAAGCTTTCGGCAGATGTACAGACCCAGTCCGGCCCCTTCGCCGGTTCGGGAAGTATCTGCCCGATAAAATTTATCAAATAGTTTCCCTGTATCAACAGGCACGGAAACCGGATTGGAAATGGACAGAGCTATGCTCTCGTCCTGTGTGATCACAAATTCCATATCCCCGGCGGAGTATTTGATGCCGTTGGAAATCAGATTCTGAATCACCCGGACAAGGAGCTTCCGGTCTGCCCACACCGGGATATTCCCCTCAGCCTGCTGGAACAGAGGCGTGATGCCTTTGGTTTCAAAGGCTATGCAGTTGGCAAGGATCTCCTCGCAAACCACTTCGCATAGGTTTACCTTCTCCATCACCGGGGAATATTCCCTGGAATCCACCACCGATAACTCAAAGAAAGCATCTACAAGCTTGTTGGCGTATTTTGCTCTGTCCAGGGCAATCTCAATATCCTGCAGAGTTTGCGCTTCCCGGCAGCTTTTCTCTGCAAGCTGAAGATAGCCGATGACGGACGTCAAAGGGGTGCGCATATCGTGGGAGACCATGGAAATGGAGGTTTTCAGGGCCTGCTCATTTTTTGCGGCCTCTGCCTTTACTGCCTGCAGCAGCTCCAGCTTTTTGTTGATGGTTAAGGCCACCGCTTCCAGGTCACGGTCGATAAACTCCACGGATACCAGCCCCACATCCTGCTCCTGCAGCTGGGAGGAGATGCTGCGCAGCTGCTGCCTTACAAGGCACAGCTTTCCAAACAAAAGGGAGACAGCAATGGTGAGTATCAGGATGATGATCCAATAAATCATGGGTGCTGTCTCCTTTCGGCATTAAATATCTTTTTTTCGGAACACCAGATAGGTTGCGGCAATGGCTGCTGCCAGAGTGACTATGGAAACGATGCTTGCGGGGATCAGAGTATCCCAGGAATTATCCGGGGCAAAGCAGAATACGCTTCTGGTGAAAATGGGTCCATCCAGGAAATTGCGAAGAACATTGCAGGTAATGATGGTAAAACAGGCCGAAACGGCAATGGCCGAGGATGCCTTTGCGCAGAGGAAGGTGATCAGGACAAGGATGCTTTCCAGGGCCATGACCTGCAGCATAACGGTGAGGCACCAGAAAATATCCTGTGTTCCAAACAGGTGGATGGGAAAGCCGGTCTTGCAGGCGAGACCAAGCATCGTGGCAAATACAAAAGTCAAATGCAGGATCACACCGGACAGCATCACCGGCAGCTCCCGGACCAGCATGACAGACCATCTGCTATAGCCCAATGTGAGCTCGTGATGAATGGTGCGGTTGCCGAAATCACTGCCAAGAAACCAGGAAGTTGTCAGGGCCAGCATGAACACCAGAGAAGTGTCGCAGACAGAAAATACAAAAGCATCATAGACATTGGCATTGGGAAATACCTGGGGAAACTTTACGAATCCGGAGAAAAAGCCCATACCTGCCATAAAAGCGATGGCTAAATAGAAAAGCAGAAAACGCCGGAACTTATAAAAGATGACCTTACATTGATTACGCATAGCGGTTACCTCCTGTGATTGTCATAAAATAGTCTTCCAGTGTCTGTTCTGTTACGGACAGTTCCGTAACAACTATTTCATGCGCCACAAATGCTTTGGAGATCTTCGCTACATGATCCATATGGGAATAGATATGGATGGTATTCTCCGCTACCACCTTATACTCTGGGTTGTCGAGGGTCTTATCCAGAATCGTAAGGGCCATAGGCACAGAATCGGTTTTCACGCGGATATACTTACGGCATTTTGCTTCCAGCTCCTTGTGGGTCAGCACATCAAGGATCTTGCCTTTGTGAATGAAAATATAGTCCGTGGCAAGGAGGTAAAGCTCGCTGAGGATGTGGCTGGAAATGAAAATGGTGATTTCTTTCTCTTCCGCCAGCCTCTGGAGCAGATTTCGCAGAGCGACGATGTTCTTGGGGTCCAGTCCGTTGACGGGCTCGTCCAGGATCAGAATCTGGGGTTTTCCAATCAGTGCCATGGCAATGCTTAGCCGCTGTTTCATACCCATGGACAGAGCATAGACCGGCTTGTTTTTTACATCAGCCAGGCCCACCAAATCCAGCACTTCGTCACAGACAGCCTTGTCGGGGTTTCCTACCAGGGTTCTTTGCAGTTCCAGATTCTGACGGATGGTGTAATGGGGATAAAGGGCAGGATCCTCGATCATGCTTCCGATATGCCGTCTCATCTTTTCCCGGTCACGGGGAGACGCCTTGCCCAGAATGGAGTAGGTTCCCGCGGTGGGGAAAGACAATCCGGTGATGATTTTCATCAGGGTGGTTTTACCGGCACCGTTTTCACCGATAAAGCCGTAAATGTGTTTCTTCTCCAGCTGGATGCTTACATTGTCCAGGGCGGTGAAGCCGCCGTATTTCTTGGTCAGATTATTTGTTTGCAAAACGATGTTGTTCATATGCAAACCTCCTTTCTGACCTGATGATATCCCATCATCTTAAATATGCTCTATAGGAAACCTAAAGAAAACCTTAATTCGCCAGGCGATAGCCCATGCCGTATACGGTTTTAATGTAGGGATCCTCTGTGATTTTGGCAATTTTCTTTCGCAGATTGCTCATGTGTACGTTCATGGTGTTTTCGTCGCTCATGTAATCGTCACCGGTGACACTTTCAAACAAATTCCGTTTAGAGAAGATCTTGTTGGGATTGGACAGCATCAGTTCCAGA
>JAXJVC010000211.1:0-1510 GCA_036308745.1 Oscillospiraceae bacterium
CTTAATACGTTTTGTTATGCAGCTTTTGCCTTCTTTGCGCTTCTGAGGAAGATCGCCAGGAACAGGACTGCTGCAATGATGCCGGCCGGATAGGCCACCATGGTATTGTTCTTCAGTGCCGGGATCATGCCCAGGCATTCCGGTGCCATGAAGAAGTAAGTAATGGATACGGCGCTCATAAATACTGCCGGGACTGCGCAGATCAGGTAATTCTTTCCTTCCTTTGCCAGGTACATGGCACCTGCCCAGAGGACGATCATAGCCAGGGTCTGGTTGGTCCAGCTGAAGTATCTCCAGATGACAGTGTAGCTCAGAAGGCCCAGGGTATTGCCGAATCCCAGGAATGCACCGATGCCCAGGACAGGAATGCAGAGCTTCAGGCGGTTGGCGTAGGACTCCTGATCGATCTTAAACCAGTCGGAGAGCGTCAGTCTTGCGGAACGGAATGCCGTATCACCGGAAGTGATGGGGCAGGCGACAACGCCCAGCATGGCCAGGATCACGCCCACAGGGCCCATGGTCTTGATGCAGACATCATAGATGGCTGCGGACTGGCCGTCGGCAAGGATCTCGGCCAGGCCTGTGTTCTGTCCGCCTGTGACCGCATACAGGGAGCAGCCTGCCGCGGCCCAGATCAGAGCGATGCAGCCTTCCGCTACCATGGCGCCGTAGAATACGAAATGTCCCTGACGTTCAGACTTGAGGCAGCGGGCCATCAGGGGAGACTGGGTCGAATGGAAGCCGGAAATCGCGCCGCAGGCGACCGTGATGAACATGAAGCTCCAGACGGGAGTTCCCTGCGGATGCATGCTGCCAAAGTGGGTAAAGATCTCGGGAATGGCGTATCCGTTGACGGGAATGCCGATGGCAACGCCGATGGCCATGACGATCAGGCAGATGCCGAAAACGGGATAGATCTTTCCGATGATCTTGTCGATGGAAATGAATGTGGCAATGAAGTAATAGAGCAGGATAATGCCAAGCCATACGGTGGTCTGGGCGAAAGGACCGCTCACGCCCTTCTCTGTAAGCAGCTTTACGATCAGGCCTGCCGGTCCGACTGCAAATACAGTGCCTACCATGATCAGAAGAACGACTGCGAATACACGCATGATGGTCTTCATGACCGGTCCCAGATAGATGCCGATGACCTCGGAAATGGATGCACCGTTATTTCTCTCGGAAAGCATGCCGGAGAAATAATCGTGTACAGCGCCTGCAAAGATCGTTCCGAAAGTGATCCAGAGGAAAACGATCGGTCCCCACAGGGCTCCCTGCATCGCACCGAAGATCGGTCCGAGGCCGGCAATATTCAGAAGCTGTACCAGAAACAGTTTCCATGCCGGAAGTACAACGTAATCAACGCCGTCGTTGATGGCTACAGCCGGTGTTTCGCGGTCATCCGGCGCGAAGGTATTATCTACCACTCTGCCGTAAGTAAAATAACTGGCCACGAGCAGCGCCAGACAGATCAGAAAACTTAACATGACATATCACCTCCAGTTAAAAG
>JAXJVC010000212.1:0-5134 GCA_036308745.1 Oscillospiraceae bacterium
GAGGTGTACCGCAGCATCGAAGCCTCCGAGATCCAGGCATTCCTGGGCCGGGTGGTCAAAACGGAGCGGTGCAGCCTGTCCATCATTCATCCTTTAGAAAAGGAGGCAGAAGCATGATCCCTGCCAATTATTCTACCATTTCCTTTCCCTTTCTGGGAATTGAGGTCAATCCGCCCCGGACGCTGTCTCTGGGGCCCCTGACGATCCACTATTACGGCCTGATCATTGCCGTAGGCCTGCTGCTGGCGGTATGGTACTGCTGCAAGCGCAGCAAGGCCTTTGGCCTGAAGGAGGATGACATCCTGGACGGCGTCCTGTGGGTCACGCCTTTCGCCATCGTCTGCGCCAGAATCTACTACTGTGTCTTCGCCTGGGAGGAGTATGCGGCTAACCCCATCTCCGTCCTGTACATCTGGAACGGCGGCATCGCCATCTACGGCGGTGTGCTGGGCGCGGTCATCGGCATCGCCGTGATCTGCCGGGTGAAGAAAATTCGGGTAGCCACGGTTCTGGATATTGTGTTGCTGGGCTTTCTCATCGGTCAGTTCATCGGCCGCTGGGGCAACTTCATGAACCGGGAGGCCTTCGGCGCGGCAACAGACAGCTTCTTCCGCATGGGCCTTTACAACAAGGTCACAAACCAGTGGGAATATTACCACCCCACCTTCCTGTATGAATCTCTGTGGAATGTCTGCGGATTCCTGCTGCTTCACTTCCTGTCCAGGAAAAGAAAATATGACGGCCAGATCGCCCTGGGCTACGCCGCCTGGTATGGCCTGGGCCGGTGCATGATCGAGGGTCTGCGGGTGGACAGCCTGTACTGGGGTCCCTTCCGGGTGAGCCAGTGGCTGGCAGGCATCAGCTGCTTCACCGCGGTGGTGGTGCTGCTGTGGCAGCATTTCCGGCCCCATGATCCTGCGAATCTGTGGGTCAACAAAATGGCGGCACTGGAAACGGAAAAGAAGGCAGAAAAGACAGAAGAATAAGAAACACCCCACATTTTCGTGAGAAAATGTGGGGTAAATCATTATTTCGCGCTGAACAGAATCCGGTCGTTGTCCATTCCCTGCTGGTGGAAGGCCATCAGCAGCTCTTCCGTGGTGATGGTGGCCCGCTTCTCGCCGCTAAGCTCCATGACAATGCCGCCATCTTTCATCATGATGGTGCGGTTGCCAAGCTGAAGGGCGGAGGAGACATTGTGGGTGATCATCAGACAGGTGATGTTGTTTTCTGCCACTATTCTTTGGGTCAGCGCCAGCACCTTTTCCGCCGTGGCGGGGTCCAGTGCGGCGGTGTGTTCATCCAGAAGCAGCAGCTTGGGGGTCACCAGGGTGGCCATCAGCAGGGTCAGGGCCTGGCGCTGTCCGCCGGACAGCAGGCCAACGGGATGGCTCATCCGGTCCTCCAGACCAAGCTCCAGCTGGGCCAGTCGATCCCGGAAGTCCGCCCGGTCTGCTTTGGTGATGATGGAGAAGGGGGAGTGGCTGCTGGAGGCCCGCATATAGGCCAGCGCCAGATTCTCCTCGATGGTCATGGTGGGAGCGGTACCCTTCAGGGGGTCCTGAAACATCCGGCCGATGTACTTGCTGCGCTTGTAGTCGGGCTGGTTGGTGATATTGGCGCCGTCCAGTCGGATAGTGCCGCTGTCTACAGTGAAGGTGCCGGCGATGGCATTGAACAGGGTGGACTTGCCTGCGCCATTGGAGCCCAGAATGGTGACGAAGTCGCCCTTCTCCAGATGGAGACTCAGATTGTTCAGAGCAGCCTTTTCGTTGACGGTGCCCGGGTTAAAAGTCTTGGAAATGTTCTGGATCTTCAGCATTACTTGGTACCTCCCTTAGTGGCGGGCTTAAAGGAACCCTTTACAGCGGGCAGACCGATGGCCAGGGCCACGATGACGGCAGAGATCAGCTTCAGACATTCACTGGGCAGATTCAGGCGCAGGGCGATGGCGATGATGAACCGGTAGAGGATGGAACCCAGGATCGCACCCAGGACCTTCATCCAGGTCTTGCCCTTGGGCATCAGGGTCTCACCGATGATCAGGGAGGCCAGGCCGATGATGACCATGCCGGTGCCCAGGTTGATGTCGGCGGTCTTCTGGTACTGGGCCAGTACCGCGCCGGAGAGGGCGGTCAGGGAGTTGGACAGCATCAGGCCGATGGTGATGGTAAAGGCGGTGTTGATGGAGGAGGCACGGACCATGTCGGGGTTATCGCCGGTGGCCCGGATGGAAAGACCCAACCGGGTCTTCAGGAACAGCACCAGCAGCGTACCTATGAAAACCACGATCACAGCGGAGGGGATCAGCTTGTAGCCACTGCCCAGGGTGTCCTTCAGCATGGTGAACATGGTCTCGGTGCGCATCATATTCACATTGGAGGAGAAGCCCATCACTGCCAGATTCACGGTATACAGACCGGTGTTGGTGATGATGCCCGCCAGAATGGAGGGAATTCGGAATTTGGTCTGCAGCATGGCGGTAATGGCACCGGCTGCCGCGCCTGCCAGCATGGCGGCAGGGAGAGCCAGCAGGGGATGGCCTGCCACGGCGATGGTGGCAGATACGGCGCAGCCCAGGGTAAAGGTGCCGTCGGTGGTCATGTCGGCGATGTTCAGCACCCGGAAACTGAGGAACAGTGCCAGCGCCACCAGGGCGTAAATGCAGCCCAGCTCCAGGGCGCTCATAATGACAGCGGTCGAAATCATGGATTTGCTCCTTTATAAAAAGTATGTGTCATTGCGAGCCAGTGTGCTCACCGGCTCGCAATGACATCAAAAAATACTTATTCGCCGGTTACGACTTCCTTGACGGTGTTGGCCATGGTGGCGAATACGCTGTAGTCGATGCCGGTGGCCTTGGCGGTGTCAGTGTTGACGGTGATGATGCCGCCTTCCATCACATGGAACTCACCGATGGTGCCGCCCATGAGGATCTCGAAGGCCATATCGGCGGTCTTGGTGCCCAGCTCGGTGTAGTTGACACCGCAGGTGACGAATGCGCCGGACTGGACGAAGGAGTCAGCGCCGGTGTAGTGGGGGATGCCTGCGTTGTTCAGCATCTCCGCAACGGAAGCTTCGGCGGCCATGACAGCGTTATCGGTGGGGGTAAACACGGCATCAACCAGGCCGACCATGGAAGCGGTGGCTTCGATGATCTCACCGCTGGTGGTGCCGGTCTTTTCCAGGTAGGCAATGCCTTTGGCATCCAGATAAGCCTTGGCTTCGGCAATGGGGGTGGCGGAGTTGATTTCGGAGTTGGAGTACAGCAGACCCACGGTCTTGATGTCGGGCTGAGCAGCCAGCATCATATCCAGAATGAAGGGGGTGTTCAGGGCATCGGAAACGCCGGTGACGGTGGCCAGGCCGGTGAGACCGGCGGACTCGGGATCGGAGCAGGCTGCGTAAACGATGGGGATATCGGTACCCTCGGCAGCGGTAACGGCGTACTGGGCAGCCAGGGTGGCGATGGGAATGATGATGTCAGGCTGGTCAGCCACCACCTGAGTGGCGATCTGGGACAGCATGGAGGTGTCGTTCTGGCCGTTGTCGTAGCTGAACTTTACGGTCAGACCCTGCTCTTCTGCCAGGGCAGTCAGCTGGGCTTCAATGGCGGTGCGGATCTCATCCAGAGAGGAGTGGTCCAGCTGCTGGATAATGGCGACCTTCAGTTCGGTGCTGTTGTTGGCGGAAACGCCATCGGATGCGCATCCGGCAAAGAGGGAAGCGATCATCAGAAGGGACAAAATAACAGAAATCAGCTTTTTCATAATAAAATCTCCTTAAAAATATGTTTGGGTAATGGTTTGCTCCCGTTGTCATTCTGCATTATGCACTATGCATTCTGCATTCCTGCGAAGCAGGATCACCATCGTTTCCCCGGTAATTTCTTCATCATAACGATACTCCTTTCGGAAATAAAAAAGCCCTCGTTCCCCATGGGAACAAGGACAGAAAAGACTTTTCTGCGGTACCACCTTGTTTGCCGGAAATTCCGACCGCCTCATCACGGTGCCAACACACCGTCTGCCCGTTAACGCTGGCAATGCGTCAGAAGATACTTTGGCATGCGCCATTTCCCCCTGCCCTCCGCGGCCCATTTGCTGCCCCGCTTTTCGCTCCGCTCTCAGCTCCCGGAACTCTCTGTGGATGCGCCTTGCAGCTTTACTTCCGCTTCAATGGTTTGTGATTTATGTTATGCCCTTTATACACCATTTGTGTCCGTTTGTCAAGAACTATTTTGCACAGACGATGGACAAACTCCTGCCCTGCCTGGTAGAGGCGGGGTTGTAACTCACCCTTAACGTTACGGAAATCGGATAGCTTCGATAGGTTAAGGGAGGGTTCAAAACCCTCCCCTACAAGCTTTAGTATTCCCGCACTACGGCCTTGACGATGCCAATGATCTCGGCGTGGGTACCGTCGATGGGATCGTAATTGTCGTTCTCGGGAAGCAGCCAAATCTGACCGTTCCGGCGGCGCAGGCGTTTGACAGTGGCTTCATCCTCAATCCGTGCCACCACAATCTGGCCGTCGTCGGCGTTTTGCTGGGGGCGGACCACCACCTTATCGCCGCTGAGGATGCCTGCGTTTATCATGCTGTCGCCACGGACCCGCAGGGCGAAGCAGCCGGGATCGCTCCAGGGCATGGTGCCTTCCTGATTTTCCACTGCGAGAATGGGAACACCTGCGGTGACCACGCCCACGATGGGAATCTGCCCGGGCCGTGCGCCGGTGACCAGCGCCCGCTTGCGTCCCTTGGCACCGGGGGATTGGAGCAGACCCTTGTCCTGGAGGGCCTGGAGATGGTAGCTGACGGAGGCGGTGGAGCGAAGACCCACAGCCGCGCCAATCTCCCGGACGGAGGGGGAGTAGCCGTTTTCCTGGATGAATTGATTGACATAATCCATAATCAGCTCCGCTTTGTTACTGGTTCTTGGCATAGTAGTCCCTCCTCGCGGTTGTTTTTTTAATAATAGCACATTTGAGCGGAAAAGAAAAGCCCCGGGGAGAAAGTTTTTTGCAAAAAATAAGCCTTCCTGCGTATGCTGGAAGGAAGGGGTGGTATTATGGAACGGTTGGATGGGACAATGGAGGAGCGGATTTGGCAGCGGGTGCTGGGTCAGCCTGGGCC
>JAXJVC010000213.1:0-1918 GCA_036308745.1 Oscillospiraceae bacterium
CATTGGATATTGAAGGTCATGGACGCGATACCATAATCCACAGTGGCAAGCTGATAGGCATAGATATCCCGCATGGGTTCCGGGACGGTTGCTTCCTGAAATTCCTGATAGATCAGTTCCAGGGCATGGAGGGCTTCGGTGAGATTTTGAATGTGGATTCGTACGTTTTCCGCCCGGCGTGATTTATCGGAAAGACCCATGAAATAGATCTTTACCAGGTCGGGGTTTTTCATATTGCTTGCTTCCGGCGGAGCGTTGAGCCAGGTGTGGAAGTGGGCTTTGCCGCTGGGCGTGATGGAATAGAGCTTTTTATTCCGTCCGTTTTCCTTGGTTTCCTGGCAGGTGATGTGACCACCGGCCAGAAGTTTTTTGATGGCTGCCTGGATGCTGCCCATGCTGCTGCTGTACATCAGGTGGATGCCCTTTTCAATCCGGGCACGGAGTTCGTAGATGCTGCGGCTCTGAAACAGCAGCAGTCCGAGTATGATGTATTCCATGTGGTCCTCCAATATTACTATTAGTAATATATGTATCCTAACACAGGGAGACGAATTTGTCAACCGCTATCTGCGCAAGGAACGAAAAAAGACCAGCTCCCGGAGGAACTGGTCTTTTGCGTATATTTGGATTACTTCTTGCGCTTCTTCAGGAAGAAGAATGCACCAACGGCGGCTGCGGCGGCCAGGACCAGGACGATGGGCAGAACGGGGGATGCGCTCTCGTCGGGGGTGGCAACGACAGGGGCAGTGGTCTCAGGTGCTTCGGTGGCGGGAGTGGTCTCAGTGGCAGGCGTGGTCTCGGCAACGGGGACATTCTCCTGGACCAGAATCATGGCGCTGATGGGCTCCACGGTCACTTCCCCCTGAGCGGTACCCAGAGAGGTGGTGCCGGCGTTCTCGCCGTCAACGTAGATGGTCCACTCGCCTTCGGGCAGGGGGGAGACAATGGCTTCCGTTCTGGGGTTGAAGACGACGTACAGGCTGTTGTTCTCACCGTTGGCACCGGAGAGGATGTGGAAGCCGGTGACGTTCATCTTCAGACCGGAAACGCCGACGATGTGGGCGTCTACTTCCTCGGCGGTGGTCATCCGCAGGGCGGGATGGGCCTTCCGGAAGGCAATCAGACCCTTGTAGTACTCGTAAACATCCTGATAGGTCTCGTCATTCAGGTTGTCCCACTTCAGGCTGTTGACGGAGTCGGGGCTGGCGTAGCTGTTGTGGTCGAAGGTGCCGTCTGCCAGGGGCTTGGAGCGGAGCATTTCTTCGCCCGCCTGGAAGAAGGGGGTGCCCTGGGCAGTCATGTAGATGGCGGCGGCCAGGTTGTTCATTCGGATCCGGTCCTCCACGGAAGCATCGGGGGTGGACTGGGTCAGGCGGTCAAAGAGGGACATATTGTCGTGGCAGGAGGCGTAGTTGATAACCTGGGAGGGGCTGGTAGTCCAGCTGGGAGCGCCGCGGAAGGAGGCATTGATCTTGCCTGCGCAGCTGCCTGCACCGGAAACGTAGCCGATCTCATCGTTGTTGAACACGCTGCCCTTCAGCGCATCCCGGATGTTGTCGGAGAAGTAGGCGAAGCCGGGGGTCTGTGCGGAGTTGACCTGGGTGGCCATGGTGTAGCCTTCCTTGGTGACGGTGGTGCTCATGGTCCAGCCCTCGCCGTAGAAGATCACGTTGGGATGGGTCTTGTGGACTTCTTCCACGATCTTGTTGACGGTCTCGGTATCGATCAGGCCAACCAGGTCAAAGCGGAAGCCGTCGATGTGGTATTCATCGGCCCAATATTTGACGGAATCCACGATGTACTTGCTGACCATGCTGCGCTCGGAGGCAGTGTCGTTGCCGCAGCCGGAACCGCTGGAGAAGGCGCCGTTTTCGTTGACACGGCTGAAATACAGGGGAACGATCTGGTTGAAGCAGAA
>JAXJVC010000214.1:0-1509 GCA_036308745.1 Oscillospiraceae bacterium
GAGGGGTCTTATCCTCTGCCAGCATGAAGCTGAACATCATCTGCAGACCGATCAGCAGAGAATGGAAATCCCAAACGATGGTGGGTTTGTCCAGCAGCGCGATCCGGTAAGTAGGCGCAATACCGCCGAAGGCCGCAACACCTTGCGCCATCAGCTTCTTTTCATCAGCATCGAAGGCATCTGCATCCTCATAGAAATACTTGCTGGTAATGAAGGGAAAAGTCAAATCTTTCAGCGCCTTGACGATCCACTCCACCGGCTCAGCATATTCCTTTAGAAAGCTCATTCTCACAGCTTCAGGCTCGTTGGAGAAGGTCAACATCAGCGCTATCGTATCCGTATCACCTTCCACTTCCCAAACAGATTTCATTCCACGCTTTCGCAGATTCAGCTTTTGGAACGGGAAAAAGTAATCGAGAAACTGTTCTGTTTCCAATGATTCTTCCCGGATAAAGTGATTCTTCGGCAGATATACCTTTTCGTAGTGCATGAACTTGGGTGTGGTAGGCAGTGCTGTGATAAAGCCCAACAAACCATAACGGTGGACAAACCGCAGAATTCCAGCTTCCTGCTCTCGCTCCGGTGCTTTCTTTCCAAAGAAAAGCCTACCTGCATTTAGTGCGTCCAGCACCATGGTTTGGGCATCTTCCAGCGGGTCAATGATCGTTGGTCTTGCGTCCGGTGCTGCGGTGATATATTTTACACCTTTGGAATCCGTCCGGATCACATATTTATCATAGCGAACCCAGCAGGAACTGGTTCGTTCAAACAGCTGCTTCATAACACACCTCCTTTCCGCTCCCGAACCCATCGGGGGCGGATTTTTTGTATTTACGCAAGAAATCCTTTTCATCCAGGGACAGCGAACCCGTAGGCTTTGTGCGCAGGCACTCATACCAACCGGCTCTTAGTTTGCGCAGGATCACATTCCGCTTCTTCCGGATGTTCCGGGTGGATTGCCCCATCAACTTGGCAACCTCCTGGGATTGCAGCAGCTGGATGGCAGAGTAGTAAAAGTTCTCCTTATGGTCTTCTTTCAGTGAGTAGATCAAAGAGGAAAGAACCGCATCCGCTAACAGATCGTGCATCTCATAGGGGCAGTTGGCAAGCCAATCCAAGTAGTTGCCGCTGCGCATTTGCTGTGCCACCGGTGTACCCAACCACTCCGGGAAGATATGGGGGTTCTTCGCAATGCCTACATCCAGCGGCACATCGCCGCGGAGGACTTCGTGGTAGCGCTCTTTTCGCTCCCGGTTAGAATCCCGGCGATCCCAGTGATACTGCACTGCTGCAAAGTCTTCCTCTGTTCTAGCGGCTTCTTCCAGCCGGAGCAATGCTTCTTCCTTTATCTGCCGCTTCAGTCTTTTCTTTTTGGGGGAGAGATCTGCGTCCGGATCTGGCGCTGCTTCGTCTTTTTCAATTTGCAGTTCTACTTGGTTCAGCCGTTCTTTCCATAGCAGATACCGCTGCCGTTTAGCTACGCCCTGGTCAAAATGGTCCAGCTGGGCC
>JAXJVC010000215.1:0-8875 GCA_036308745.1 Oscillospiraceae bacterium
GGATGGGGGCTTTACCTGTCCCAACCGGGACGGCAGCCTTGGTACCAGGGGCTGTATTTTCTGTTCTGACGCCGGAGGTGGGGAGTTTGCGGAGCGTTCCTGCAGCGCAATCACGGAGCAGCTGGCAAAGTCAAAAGCCCGGGTCAGCGCCAAAATAAAGGACGGAAAATACATCGCCTACTTTCAGTCCTACACCAATACCTATGCACCGGTGGAGCGCCTGCGGGAGCTGTATTGCGCCGCCATCGCCCCGGAGGACATTGTGGGACTGGCCATCGGCACACGGCCCGACTGCCTGGGGGAGGATGTGGTTGCGCTTTTGGCAGAGATCAACCGCATCAAGCCGGTTTCCGTGGAACTGGGCTTGCAGACCGTGCATGAGAAAACCGTCCGGTATATCCGCCGGGGATATCCCACATCCGTTTATTACGATGCCGTCCGCCGCCTGAAGGAAGCTGGGCTGGAGGTGGTGAGCCACATCATCATTGGTCTGCCGGGAGAGACAGCGGAAATGGCGGTGGAGACTACCCGCCGGGCAGTGACGGCAGGCACCGATGGGGTGAAATTCCATCTGCTCCATGTCCTCCGGGGGACAGACCTGGAACGGGACTATCTGGCAGGCAGGTTCTCTGCCCTGAGCATGGAGGAATACGGTTCCATTCTGAAACAGTGCGTCGCCGTTCTCCCGGAGCATATCGTGATCCATCGCATCACCGGCGACGGGGCCAAACGGGATCTGGTAGCGCCCCTGTGGTCCGCCGATAAAAAACGGGTGCTGAATTATTTGCATCGTGTTTTGGGAGAAATATAAATTGTAGTTTCGCGGCGTAGCCGCATGCCTTCCCCCGAGGGGAAGCCATTGCGCCTGCGGCACTTAAGGTGCTAAACGATAATTCCCCGAACTACTGGACATTATGGGGAAAAACAAGTATAATGGGAAGGTATTCCAAAAGAAAATCGAATGGAGGCTCCTACATGAGGCTGAACACCAAACGCACCGTCCTGGTGGGCTTTGCGTTCCTGTCCATCTGCGCTTTCTGGCAGATGTATGACAACCTGATTCCCAAGATCCTGACCGAGACCTTCGGCATTGGCGAGAGCATCTCCGGTGTCATTATGGCATCCGACAACGTGCTGGCCCTGTTCCTGCTGCCCCTGTTTGGCGGGCTGTCGGACAAATGTACCAGCAAGCTGGGCCGCCGCCGCCCCTTTATTCTCTTCGGTACCATAGCCGCTGTGATTCTGATGATGTTGCTGCCCATTCTGACGGACAGCTATTACGCCCAGCCTGCCGCCTGGAAGGTGGTCTGCTTCATTGTTGGTCTGGGCATGCTGCTGATTTCCATGGGTACTTACCGCAGTCCTGCCGTGGCCCTGATGCCTGATGTGACGCCCAAGCCCCTGCGCTCCAAGGCAAACGCCATCATCAACCTGATGGGCGCCGTGGGCGGCATCATCTACCTGGTCATTACCACCTTCCTGTATAAGACAAGCGCCGACGTCTATGTTTCCTATCTGCCCCTGTTCGCCATCGTGGGCGGTATCATGCTGGTGGCTCTGGCTATCGTCATGTTCTGCGTCAATGAGCCTAAGCTGGTGGCAGAGCAGAAAAAGTATGAGGAAGCCCACCCTGAGGATACTCTGACGGAAGTTACCGAAAACGGTGAGGCCCTGCCCGCAGATGTGAAGAAGAGCCTGGGCTTCCTGCTGGCCTCCATTGCCCTGTGGTTCATCGGCTACAACGGCGTGACCACCTGGTTCTCTGTTTATGCCTCCGAAATGTGGAGCATGACCCTGGGCCAGGCCAACACCTGCCTGACCATCGCCACTGCCGGTGCCATTGTCAGCTACATCCCCGTCGGCAATATCGCGAGCCGGGTGGGCCGCCGCAAGACCATCCGCTTTGGCACCCTGCTGCTCAGCGGCAGCTTCGGCTTGGCCTTCCTGTATACCATGCTGTCCAATGCCTTCAGCCCCTTGCTGTATGTGCTGTTCATCCTGGTAGGTATGGCCTGGGCCTCTATCAATGTCAACTCCCTGCCTATGGTGGTGGAGATGTGCAAGGGCAGCGAAGTGGGCAAGTTTACCGGCTTGTACTACACCTTCTCCATGACTGCCCAGATCATGACCCCCATCGTGGCCGGCTGGCTGCTGGAGAATGTCAGCTACAAAACCCTGTTCCCTTATGCCGCCATCTTCGTGTTTGTTTCTTTCATTACCATGGGGCTGGTGAAGCACGGCGATAACAAGGTGGAAGCCAAGAAGGGCCTGGAAGCCTTTGATGTAGAGGACTGATTCTATGAATCCCATTGTAACCATAATTGCGGTTCTCATTGCCCTTTATGTTCTGTTCCTCCGGGGACGCAGCAACCATCCCGGTATGGCAGCTCTCCGGGGCTGGGCCTATGCCCACCGGGGCCTCCATGGAAACGGTCTCCCCGAAAACAGCATGGGTGCTTTCCGGGCTGCCCTGGAAGGTGGCTACGGCATTGAACTGGACCTGCATCTGCTGAAGGACGGCAATCTGGCGGTGATCCACGACTCCCTTCTGAAGCGTACCACCGGTGCCCAGGGCCGCATCGAGGATCTGACCACGGAAGATCTGAAGAATTACCGTCTGGAAGGAACGGAGGAAACCATCCCCACTTTCCGGGAGGTGCTGGATTTGTATGCCGGAAAAGCGCCCCTCATTGTGGAACTGAAGCCTGTGGGTGATAATCATGCCCAGCTTGCGGAGGCGGCCTGCGCTATGCTGGAGGGCTATGATGGCCCCTATTGTATGGAATCCTTCGATCCCCGGTGCGTCCGCTGGCTGAGAAAGAACCGCCCCCAGGTTATCCGGGGCCAGCTGTCCGAGAACTTCCTGAAAACCGACAGCAAAATGTCCTGGCTGCTGCGATTCATACTGACCCACAACCTGATGAATTTCCTGACCTACCCTGATTTCATCGCCTACCGCTTTGACCACCGGGGCACCATGAGCAATGACTATTGCCGGAAGGTCTGGAAGGTCCAGGGCGTGAGCTGGACCATCCGCAGCAAGGCGGACTTTGATACTGCCGTAAAAGAGGGCTGGATCCCTATTTTTGAGAATTTCATCCCCTGACAAAAGAAGGACCCTAGGGCCCTTCTTTTACCATATTTTGGGAGCGATAAAAATTCTCTTGTTAAAATCACAAATTAGTAGTTGCAAAATCTACCGATTGCTGGTAGAATGTGCATAAGCCATAAAACTGGCACAGCAAAGGAGGACATTCCGATGATTCATGTTATTATGGGCCTGAAGGGCTCCGGCAAGACCAAGAAGCTGATCGACGCCATCCACGCCGCAGTGGCAGATGCCAACGGCGATGTGGTCTGCATTGAGTACGGCAGAAAGCTGACTTACGACGTTTCCTATAAGGTTCGCCTGGTCGACTCCAAGGAGTATGCTATCAGCACCCCCGAGATGCTGAAGGGCTTCCTGAGCGGTCTGCATGCTGGTAACTTCGATATCACCCATGTGTTTATCGACAACCTGTATAAGACCATCGGCGCCGACAAGGCTGCCGCTGAGGAGTTCGTTGCATGGTGCGCTAAGTTCGCCGCTGACAACAACATGGAGATCACCATGACCATTTCCGAGGATCCCGCTGCGGTTTCCGAGGATATGAAGAAGTACATCTGATTTCCCCAATGCGACTGCACCGCTGTGTGAAAGCACAGCGGTGCTTTTATTTTCTGGAAATTCCGAAACAGGCTTGCAATCTATTTTATTTCACGTTATAATGGGCCGGAATGTGATTTTTTGAAGGAGAAAATATGAGCACTGCAACATTACAGGAGAATAAAATGGGCGTAATGCCCGTAGGCAAGCTGCTTGCCAACATGGCGCTGCCCATCATCCTTTCCATGCTGGTCCAGGCGCTTTACAACGTGGTGGACAGCGTGTATGTTTCCCAGATCTCGGAAAGTGCTGTTACTGCTCTGTCCCTGGCCTTTCCGGTGCAGAATTTGCAGATCGGTTTTGCCGTGGGTATCGGTGTGGGTGTCAACTCTTTGCTGAGCAAAAGCCTGGGAGAAAGAGATCAGGAGGCGGCCAACCGGACGGCCGGAAACGGAATGGTCCTGATGCTGATTGTCACAGTTGTGTTTATGCTGTTCGGCATATTCGGTGTCCGTCCTTACTTTGAGATGCAGTCCCAGGTGGCGGAAACGGTGGAGGGCGGTATCGCCTATACCAGAATCTGCTGTATTTTTACCCTGGGTGTCTTTATGCAGGTTCTGGGGGAGCGACTGCTGCAGGCTACCGGCCGAACGGTGTATTCCATGATTGCCCAGGGAACCGGCGCCATTGCGAATATCATTCTGGACCCGATCTTTATTCACGGGTGGTTTGGCGTTCCCGCCATGGGCCTGGCCGGTGCGGCGGTGGCAACGGTCATCGGCCAGTGGCTGGGCGCACTGGTGGGACTGTACTTCAATGAAAAGCATAACCCCGAGGTCCAGTTTGGCCGCCGCTATGCCAAGTTGGAATGGAAGACCGTAAGAGCGATCCTGACGGTGGGCATCCCCTCTGTCATCATGAACGGCGTTGGTTCTGTTATGAATTTCGGTATGAACCAGATTCTCCAGGGCTTTGCCGAGACCGCTACCAGCGTCTTTGGCATCTATTTCAAACTCCAAAGCTTCTTCTTTATGCCCTTGTTTGGCATCAACAATGCCACTATTTCCATCATTGCCTTTAACTACGGCGCAAGAAAACCGGAGCGAATCACCAAGACATTGAAGATCGCCACGGCTGCAGCCCTGGTGCTGATGACCATGGGACTGCTGGTATTCCAGCTCGTACCCCATGTGCTGCTGAGCCTGTTTAACCCGTCTCCTGCTTTTATGGAGATTGGACAGGCCTGCCTGCGGACCATCAGCCTCAGCTTCCCGGTGGCAGCGGTGTGTATTTCTCTGGGTGCCTGCTTCCAGGCCCTGGGAAATGGCATCTATTCCACCATCATCTCGCTGGGCCGACAGCTTGTGGTTTTGCTTCCTGTAGCCTATCTGCTTAGCCTCAGCGGCAATGTAAACCTGGTCTGGCTGTCCTACCCCATCGCGGAGGTGGCCAGCGCGGCTCTTACCGCTTTCTTCTTTCTGCGGATCTACCGCCAGAGAATCAAGCCTTTGTTTGCGGAATAAGGAAAAACGCCCGGAACCGACTGGTTCCGGGCAAAAATTATCGTTCTTCCATGTATGCGGCGGAGCGAAGCTTCATTTTGGCAAGGAGGGTGCTGAGCAGCTCCTTTTCCGATTCCTCCAGCCCATCAGCGATGCAGTTTTCCCAGCAGATCAGGATATCCCGGATCTGGGGCAGCAGGGCAAGGGCTTTGTCTGTAGGATATAACTCCATGACCCGCTTGTCGGCGGCGGAGGGGGTCCGGGTGATAAAACCCTCTTCCTCCAGCACGGCAGCCTGGCGGGCTACGTTGCTTTTGTTGATATAAATGCGGCGGGCCAGCTTGTCCTGGGAGATGCCGGGACAGGCGCAGATTTCCGTAAGGTAACTGGCATGGCAGGCTTTTAAGCCCATGGGGGCCAGACGATCGGTGCGATACTGGGCGCTGCAGCGGGAGATCTCGGTGATGTCGCGGAGGATCTGTGACATAATAACGCCTTCTTTCAGCGGTTGGGGTTATGGCTATCTTACCATAAAAATCCCGAGGTGTAAAGGGAAGGGGGAATTTTTGCCTTGAGATCCGGGGCGGTTTGGGTTGCCCCGGCAGGCGGAATCTGGTATACTGTGGAAAGAAAGGAAGTGGGGTTATGCGCTGGGACTGCCATATGCATATGATCCTGGACGGAGCGGATTGGCGCGCTGCCATCCGGCGGCATTCGGAAAAGCCGGAGGAGGCGTTTATCCGGAACGCCCTGAAATGCTATCAGGAGCGGGGATTTGTTTATCTTCGGGACGGCGGAGACCGTTGGGGCGCAGGGGCAAAGGCCCGGGAGCTGGCGCCGGAGTACGGCATCACCTACCGGACCCCCCTGGCGAATCTGTGCCGAAAGGGGCGGTATGGAGGTTTTATTGGAGAGGACTACGAGAATTTTAAGGAATATACGGCACTGGTGCGGAAGCATCGGGCGGATGGCGCGGACTTTATCAAGATCATGATCTCCGGGTTGATGGATTTTGACCGGTTCGGGGTGCTGACGGAGGAGGGATTCCCTCCGGAGGAGATCCGTGAGCTGGTGCATATTGCCCATGAGGAAGGGTTTTCCGTCATGGCCCATGCCAATGGAGCCAGGACTGTGGAGGCCGCTGCTGCAGCCGGGGTGGATTCGGTGGAGCATGGAGCCTATCTGGATGAAGACGCATTGGCTGCCATGCGGGAGAACGGAACGGTCTGGGTGCCGACCCTCTCCACCGTGGGCAACCTGCGGGGCAAGGGACGCTTCAATGAGGGCGCAGTGGTGGCGATTTTGAACAGCGCCCTGGAGAATGTGCGTAAATTTGCCAATATGGGTGGCCTCATCGCACCGGGAACGGATGCAGGCGCATGGGCGGTGCCCCATGGAAGCCTGACAGAATACGAACTGCTGCGGGATGCCCTGGGAGACAGGGCGGATGCCATTGTGGAACAGGGCGCGGCAGAGATCCAAAGAAAATTCTGAGCGATAATCGTAGGGGAGGGATAAAAACCCTCCCCTACAGTGGCGTATAAAATTCGCAAAACAAAAGAAAAAGTGGGAAAGACGGATGTCTTTCCCACTTTTGGTCTTTCAGCAATTAGCCGTTGGCGCGCATCTGAGCGAAGCACTCGCTGCAGAACACGGGACGGTCGGACTTGGGCTGGAAGGGAACCTTTGCCTCACCGCCGCAACGAGCGCAGGTAGCGGTGAAGAACTCACGGGGGCCGCGGGTGGCGTTCTTGCGAGCGTCACGGCAAGCCTTGCAGCGCTGGGGCTCGTTCTGGAAGCCGCGCTCTGCGTAGAACTCCTGCTCACCAGCGGTGAACACGAACTCGTTGCCGCACTCTTTGCACACTAAAGTCTTGTCTTCGTACATTGGAAATACCTCTCTTCGGTTTGTTGTTGCCCCGTGAAAGCCTACCAGGATAATAGTCGTAACGCAGGGTCGGTTAATCTGCGGCAAAATTCTGCCACAAATCGGATTATACACAAGTGAGAATAATTTGTCAATCCTTTATGAAAATATTTCTCCTATTTTTGGGGATTTATGCAATTTCCCAATGGTTGTTTCGCGGTTAAATGGAGAACTGGGCCTGCCCTTCACAGGGGATGTGAAGATGGTCGTAGGCAAGGGTCGTGACACAGCGGCCACGGGGGGTGCGGGTCAGGAAGCCAAGCTGCATCAGGTAGGGTTCGTACACATCCTCCAGGGTCACGGCCTCCTCGCCAATGGTGGCGGCCAGGGTCTCCAGACCCACCGGACCGCCGGCGTAGTTCTGGATGATGGCAGTGAGCATCCGACGGTCAATGTTGTCCAGACCCAGATGGTCCACCTCAAGCCGCTTCAGGGCCAGGTCGGCGGCTTCCTTGGTGATGGTGCCGTCGCCCATAACCTCGGCAAAGTCCCGGACCCGGCGGAGGAACCGGTTGGCGATTCGGGGGGTACCCCGGCTGCGGGAAGCGATCTCCATGGCACCCTCGGGGGCGATGGGCATTCCCAGAATGGTGGCGGACCGGGTGACGATTTTTGCCAGCTCCTCAGGGGTGTACAGCTCCAGCCGCAGGTTCACGCCGAAGCGGTCCCGCAGAGGGGCGGACAGCTGGCCCGCCCGGGTGGTGGCGCCCACCAGGGTAAACTTGGGCAGGTCCAGACGGATGGAGTTAGCGCTGGGGCCTTTGCCCACGATGATATCGATGGCGAAGTCCTCCATGGCGGGGTAGAGGATCTCCTCAACTACCCGGTTCAGGCGGTGAATTTCGTCGATAAAGAGGATGTCACCAGGATTCAAATTGGTGAGCAATGCCGCCAGATCGCCGGGCTTTTCGATGGCAGGGCCAGAGGTGACCCGGATGTTCACGCCCATCTCGTTGGCAATGACACCCGCCAGGGTGGTCTTGCCGAGACCCGGAGGGCCGTAAAGCAGGGTGTGGTCCAGGGGTTCATTCCGCCGGCGGGCAGCTTCAATATAAATGGCCAGATTGCCCTTGGCCTTTTCCTGGCCGGTGTAGTCAGAGAGCAGTTTGGGACGCAGGCCGATCTCTCCCGCGTCCTGAGGGGCAAAGGTGGGGGAGATGATGGGAGTGTCCAGTTCCTGGGAGAATTCAAGGCTCATAGTTTTCCTCCAATTAGGAATTAGGAGTTTTGGAATCCGCATCTGCAAATTCCTAATTCCTAATTAATTTTTCATGACCATTGCTCTGAGGGCGTGGCGGACCATTTCCTCGGTGCTTGCTTTGGGGTCTACTCCCTTCAGGGCGGCATTGATCTCGGCGGGGGAATAGCCCAGCTCCTGCAGGGCGGCGTGGGCCAGGGCGGCATTGTTGCCGGTCTGCACCGGAGCGGCTGCGGAAGTGCCTGCGGAGAAGTCCAGCTCCATGGCACCGCCGCCGATCTTATCCTTCAATTCCAGAATGATCCGCTGGGCGATTTTCTTGCCGATGCCTTGGGCGGCGGTGAGCATTTTCTCATCCCCCGTCATAACGGCCAGGGTAAAGTTCTGGGGGCCGCCGGAGGAGAGAATGGCCATAGCGGCCTTGGGGCCTACGCCGTTGACGGAGGTCAGCAGCTCATAGCACCGCTGCTCGTCCTTGCTGGAAAAGCCATAGAGGTCGTAGGCATCCTCCCGGATGGATTCGGTAACGTAAAGCCGGGCCTGCTGATTCAGCTTCAGCTGTCCGGCGGTATAGGCAGTGATGCGGCAGCCGTAGCCCACAC
>JAXJVC010000216.1:0-5749 GCA_036308745.1 Oscillospiraceae bacterium
GAATAAGTACTGCCGTTGTAGATATTCTGGTCTTCCACATAGCCCTCCAGGGCGGCGATGGTATCGTCCAGGGAATCCATCAGGGTGTCCAGGTCCTCGGTCTCCGCGGACATATCCACGGTGATGATCCACTTGCGGTTTTCCGGCATGGATGCACCGCTTCCGCTGCCGCTATCCATCAGGGAGCCGTTGGATTCCATGGCGGCGGGAGCTTCGGCAGCATATTCCATAGAGACGGAGTCCTGGGTAGCTGCGCCACAGCCTGTAAGCAGGGACAGCAGCATCAGCAGCACCAGTGCGATGGTCAGGGTGTTTCTTAACTTCATTTTCTTTTCCTCCTTTTTTCTGGATGGTTTCCTCTCAAAAGATCTCGTCAAAAGTGGGGGATGGTTGCAGGAAAACGAAAATAGTTTCAAATATTTTCGCGCTTGCCGATCAATTCCAGTATATCAAACTGCGGGACGCAGTGCAAGTGAACATTGTGTAAACCGCCCAGAAAGTGGTTGCATATCCTGGGGGTTTTCGGTATAATGGAAAGAGCGAATGGAGGTAGAGAGAAATGGCAAAGCTATATTTTAAGTACGGCGCCATGGGCTCCAGCAAGACGGCCCAGGCCCTGATCACCAAGTACAATTACGAGGAAAACGACCTGAAAGTCTGGCTCATTAAGCCCAGCGCAGACACCCGGGACGGCATCCAGATCCTGCGTAGTCGCATTGGTCTGGCGGCTACGGTGGAGGTCATTGCTCCCGAAATGGATGTGTATGAGCAGTTCCGGAAGACCCGGGCAGGGGAGTGCGATGTTATCATCGTGGATGAGTGCCAGTTCCTGACGGAGGCCCAGATCGACCAGCTTCGGACCATTGTAAATGACTACAATATTCCGGTGATGTGCTTCGGCCTGCGGACGGACTTCCAGACCCGCCTGTTCCCCGGAAGCCGTCGGCTGATGGAGGTGGCGGATACCATTCAGGAGATCAAGACCATCTGCGACTGCGGTGCCAAGGCTACCGTCAATGCCCGAATCGATGGGCAGGGCCACATCGTTACCGAAGGTGCCCAGGTGGTGCTGGGTGGCAACGACAGCTACATTGCCATGTGCCACAAGTGCTATATCCGGGGCATCCGGGAACATAAGAAGATCAAACTTCACGGACAGAAATAACATCATGTCATTGCGAGCCGGTGTTCACACCGGTGTGGCAATCCCCACGAGGAAGGAAATTGCCACGTTGCTTCGCTCCTCGCAATGACAATATATATCGTAAGGAGTGCATAATATGGAACTGAAGGACATCCTCGCCAAGTGCGACCACACCCTGCTGGCCCAGACCGCTACCTGGGCTGAAATCAAGGCGATCTGCGACGACGGCATAAAATACAAGACTGCCTCTGTCTGTATCCCCGCCTCCTTTGTGAAGCAGGCCAAGGAATATGTGGGAGAAAACCTGGAGATTTGCACCGTCATTGGCTTCCCCAATGGCTACGCCACCACTGCCGCCAAGTGCTTCATGGCTTCCGACGCTGTGGATAACGGCGCAGACGAGGTGGATATGGTCATCAACATCGGCTGGGCAAAGGAAGGTAAGTGGGCAGAACTCACCGCAGAAATTGCCGCTATCAAGGCCGCCTGCAAGGGAAAACTGCTGAAGGTCATCATTGAGACTTGCCTGCTGACCGATGAGGAGAAAATTGCTCTGTGCAAGTGCGTTTCCGATTCCGGCGCGGACTATATCAAGACCTCCACAGGCTTCTCCAAGGCCGGCGCTACCTTTGCGGACGTGGAGCTGTTTGCGAAGCACGTTGCCCCCCATGTGAAGATTAAGGCCGCCGGCGGTATTTCCAGCCTGGAGGATGCGGAGAAGTTCATTGCCCTGGGCGCAGACCGCCTGGGTACCAGCCGCATCGTCAAGATTGCCAAGGGCCTGGAAAACGACGGAAGTTACTGAGCTCCCCTACAATATGATATCTGGAGGAAATAATTATGCTGAATACGCCTACGCCTCACATCTCTGCGAAGCCCGGGGATTTTGGCAAGACCGTTCTGATGCCCGGCGATCCTCTGCGCAGTAAGTTTATTGCGGAGAATTTCCTGGAAAACCCTGTCCTGGTGAACAATGTCCGGGGTGTTCATGGCTACACCGGCACCTATAAGGGGGTAAAGGTCTCTGTCATGGCCTCCGGCATGGGTATGCCTGCCATCGGCATCTATTCCCATGAGCTGTTTAACGGCTACGGCGTGGAGAACATTATCCGTGTGGGTTCTGCCGGTTCCATTCAGGAACACATCAACCTGTATGACCTGGTGATTGCTCAGGGCGCCTGCACCGATTCCAACTTTGCCGCCCAGTTCCATCTTCCCGGGACCTTCGCGCCCATCGCTTCCTGGGAACTGCTGCACGAGGCGGTGAAGGCTGCTGAAGCCAACGGCGCCACCTACCATGTGGGCAATGTCAATTCTTCCGATGTGTTCTATGGGGATCATGTGGGAGTGCCTGAAGGACTGGACAGCGTTTACGGCCTGAAGAAGATGGGTGTTATGGCCCTGGAGATGGAGGCCGCGGCCCTGTACATGAATGCTGCCCGCTACGGTAAGCGGGGCCTGTGCATCTGCACCATTTCCGACCATGTCCTGAAGGGTGTGGAGACCACCAGCGAGGAACGCCAGAACTCCTTCACCACCATGATGAAGGTGGCCCTGGATGTGGCTGTGGCTATGGAGAACAAATAAAATGCAAAATGCAGAGTGCATAATGCAAAATGAGGGTTTCCTCATAATTCTGCATTTTCACTCTGCATTCCACATTTTGTGTATGAGGTATGTTTATGAAGCGAATCTTTTTATTCGTTCTGGATTCCTGCGGCATTGGGGCGATGCCGGATGCCCCGGACTTTGGGGATGTGGGGGTGAACACCCTCCGTTCCTGCGCCGGGTCCGGGAAATTCTCTGTCCCCAACATGATCGCCGCGGGTCTGGGCAATATTGACGGGGTGGATTATCTGCCCAAAACCGACGCCCCCAGGGGCGCGGTAGCCCGTCTGACGGAGGCCTCCATGGGCAAGGACACCACCATCGGTCACTGGGAGATCGCGGGCAGCATTTCTCCCGAACCGCTGCCCACTTATCCTGAGGGCTTTCCCCAGGAGGTCCTGGATGCCTTCACCCAGGCTACCGGCCGGGGCTGCCTGTGTAACCTGCCTTATTCCGGCACCGATGTGATTCGGGACTATGGTCAGGAGCAATTGGACACCGGCAAATGGATCGTCTACACTTCCGCCGATTCTGTGTTCCAGGTGGCGGCCCATGAGGAGCTGATCCCTCTGGAAGAACTGTATGATGCCTGCCGCAAGGCCCGGAACATCCTCCGGGGCAAGCACGGCGTAGGCCGCGTCATTGCCCGGCCCTTTGTGGGAGATGGGGTGAACGGTTTCAAGCGCACTGCCAACCGCCATGACTATTCCCTGGAGCCTCCCGCAAAAACCATGCTGGATGCCATCAAGGAGGCGGGGCTGGATTCCATTGCCGTTGGCAAGATCCATGACATTTTTGCGGGCTACGGCGATACGGAGTATGTTTACAACAAAAGCAACACCCACGGCATGGAACATGCGGACCGGTATGCCGCACAGGACTTCCACGGACTGTGTTTTGTGAATCTTGTGGACTTCGATATGCTCTATGGCCACCGCCGGGACGTTGACGGCTATGCCAATGCCCTGACAGAGTTCGATACCTGGCTGGGGGGCTTCCTGGAGAAGCTGGGTGAGGATGATCTGGTGATGATCACCGCCGACCATGGCTGTGACCCGGCCTATATGGCGACAACCGACCACACCCGGGAATATGTGCCGCTGCTGGTGCTGGGCAAGGGAGTAAAGCCTGTGAACCTGGGGACCAGAGCCAGCTTTGCGGACATTGCTGCAACAGTCACCGAGTTGCTGGACGTGGAATATGATACCCCGGGCAAGAGTTTTGCGAAGGAAATCATAGGATAAGTTAGGAATTAGGAGTGAGGAGTTAGGAGTTAGCGAATTTATTCCTAACTCCTCATTTCGTACCAAGGAGGTAATCTATGACACCTGAAAAACTGATTGAGCTGGCCAAGGAGGCTATGACCCACGCCTATGTGCCTTATTCCGGCTATATGGTCGGCGCGGCTTTGCTTTGCGCCGACGGTACCGTGTATCAGGGCTGCAACATTGAGAACGCAGCCTATGGCCCCACCAACTGTGCCGAGCGCACCGCTTTTTTTAAGGCGGTCTACGACGGACACCGGAACTTTACTGCCATTGCTGTCTGCGGCGGCAAGGATGGCATCATCACCGGTGCTTTCCCGCCCTGCGGCGTTTGCCGCCAGGTGATGCGGGAGTTCTGCGGGGATGATTTCCTGATCTATATGGTGGGCGCAGGGAATACCTATGAGGCCCATACCCTGGCGGAGATTCTGCCCTTCAGCTTCAG
This sequence comes from Oscillospiraceae bacterium, assembly GCA_036308745.1. GTDB lineage: Bacteria > Bacillota > Clostridia > Oscillospirales > Oscillospiraceae > Faecousia. The sequence continues at coordinate 4,463 of JAXJVC010000216.1, forward strand.
TGCAGGGGAGCATATGCAGGGATAATGCACAAAATTGGGGAAGCTTCCTGTAGGAAATGATAAATGTTTGCAAAATCGGTTGATTTTTTTACAGAAATATGCGACAATAAGCAAGGTATGAAATACCGGGAAAAGAAAAAATTTGGAGGAATGAAATCATGAAAAAGTTTCTGGCACTGCTGCTGGCTCTGATGATGGTCGCTTCCCTGTTCGCAGGTTGTGGCGCCAGCGAGCCCGCTGCAAAGGATGACGCTGCTGCAGGCGCCAACGCTGCTGATGCCATCGCTGATGAGATGACCTCTGCCGACGGCAAGTATCAGGTCGCCTTCGTTACCGATGTGGGCCAGCTGAAGGACCAGTCCTTCAACCAGGGCACCTACGACGGCGTTAAGCTGTACGCTTCCGCCAACGGCAAGTCCTACAAGTACTATCAGCCCGCCAACGGCGACCAGGCTACCGACGATGACCGTATCGACGCCATGAAGCTGGCTTGCGAGAACGGCGCTGAGGTCGTTGTGGCTGCCGGCTTTATGCAGGAGGCCGCTCTGAAGGCTGCTGCTGAGGCTTACCCCAATGTCAACTTCGTCTTCATCGACGGCTACCCCATCGGCTTCGATAACGTTGCCGGTATCGCTTTCCGGGAAGAGCAGTGCGGCTACCTGGCCGGTTACGCTGCTGTCATGGACGGCTACACCAAGCTGGGCTTCTCCGGCGGTGGCGGCGGCACCAACCCCGCTTGCTGCCGTTACGGCTACGGCTTCGTTCAGGGTGCTGAGGCTGCTGCTGCCAAGAAGGGCGTAAAGGTCGAGATCAACTACTCTTGGCTGTATGGCTCCTCCTTCCAGGCTTCCAGCGAACTGCAGACCATGGCTGCCGGCTGGTATGCCAACGGCACCGAAGCTATCTTCGCCTGCGGCGGTTCCATGTTCGCTTCCATCTCCGCAGCCGCTGCTGCTGAGGACTGCAAGGTCATCGGCGTTGACGTCGACCAGTCCTTCCAGTCTCCCACCGTTATCACCTCCGCTATGAAGGGTCTGGCTGATGCTACTGCATGGGCTATCGGCAAGCACTACGACGGCGCATGGGCTGAAATCGGCGGTACCGCTACTTCTCTGGGCGCAGCCAATAACGCTGTGGGTCTGCCCACCGCTACCTGGTCCCTGACCGGCTGGACTGTTGAGGAGTACGAGGCTCTGTTTGCTGACATCGTTGCCGGCAATGTTGAGATCAAGGCCGACCTGGTCGAGTTCCCCGAGTCCACCGAGAACGTCACCGTGACTCCCGTGA
>JAXJVC010000217.1:0-9227 GCA_036308745.1 Oscillospiraceae bacterium
ACCCTGGAAAGTCTGGAAGCAGCCGCCGTGGCAGAGCTGCGAAAAATCCCCTCTGTGAAAACCAGCCGGGAAGCGGAGCGCTTCTATATTTCTTCCGATGTGGATGCTGTTTTCTCTGCTGCGGAGGACCAGGCCAAATTCATGAAGGATGAATTTGTATCCGTAGAGCATTTGTTCCTGGCCCTGCTGGAATCGGCCCGGGGTGGCATCAAAAATCTGTTGGATACCTACCGTATCACTAAAGAAGGGGCATTGAAGGCCCTGCAGACAGTTCGGGGGAACCAACGGGTCACCTCGGACAGTCCCGAGGGAACCTATGATGCCCTGGAAAAGTACGGCAGTGATCTGGTAAAGCGGGCCCGGGAGCAGAAGATGGACCCGGTCATTGGCCGGGATGAGGAGATACGAAATGTAGTCCGGATCCTGTCCCGGAAGACCAAGAACAATCCTGTTCTCATTGGCGAACCCGGCGTGGGCAAGACAGCCATTGCCGAGGGGTTGGCACAGCGGATCGTTCGGAAGGATGTGCCAAAGTCCCTGCAGGATAAGACCATCTTCTCCCTGGACATGGGCGCATTGATTGCCGGAGCCAAGTACCGGGGAGAATTTGAAGAACGGCTGAAGGCGGTCCTCAATGAAGTGAAGGAGTCGCAAGGGCAGATCATTCTCTTCATTGATGAGCTGCATACCATTGTTGGCGCCGGCAAGACCGAGGGCAGTATGGATGCGGGAAATCTCTTGAAGCCTATGTTGGCTCGCGGAGAACTGCACTGTATCGGTGCCACCACTCTGGATGAATATCGACAGTATATCGAAAAGGATCCCGCATTGGAGCGGCGGTTCCAGCCTGTGCTGGTGGAGGAACCCACGGTGGAGGACACCATCGCCATTCTCCGGGGCTTGAAGGAGCGGTATGAGGTGTTCCACGGTGTAAAAATCGCGGCCCCCGCCATCCTTGCTGCGGCTACTCTGTCCCACAGGTATATTACCGACCGGTTCCTGCCGGACAAGGCCATCGACCTGGTGGACGAGGCCTGCGCCCAGATCCGTACGGAGATGGACTCCATGCCCACAGAGCTGGATACAGTCTCCCGAAAAATCATCCAGATGGAAATAGAGGAAGCGGCGCTGAAAAAAGAGGAGGATGCCCTGTCCAAGGGGCGTCTGGGAGAACTGCAGAAGGAACTGGCAGAAGAGCGGGACTCCTTCAACGCCATGAAAGCCCAGTGGGAGAACGAAAAGAACGCCATTGAAAAACTCCAGCAGCTTCGTGAGGAAATCGAGGATCTGAACCGTCAAATTGAGGATGCGGAGCAGCGGTATGATCTGGAGAAGGCTGCAGAGCTGAAATATGGCCGACTGCCGGAGGCTCAGCGGCGGCTGTCCGAGGAGGAACGCCGGACGCAAACCGCCAGGGAGAACAGCATCCTCCGGGACCGGGTTACGGAGGAGGAGATCGCCCGGATCGTGGAGCGGTGGACCGGCATCCCGGTATCCCGGCTGGTCCAGGGAGAGCGGGAGAAGCTGCTGTCCCTGGATGAGACCCTGCACAAGCGGGTGGTGGGCCAGGAGGAAGCGGTCCAGGCCGTGACAGAGGCCATCCAGCGCAGCCGGGCAGGCATCCAGGACCCCAACCGACCTATTGGTTCCTTCCTGTTCCTGGGCCCCACCGGCGTGGGCAAGACGGAATTGGCCAAGACCTTGGCTCAGGCTCTGTTTGACGACGAAAACAATCTGGTGCGGATTGATATGTCCGAGTATATGGAGAAGTATTCCGTCTCTCGGTTGATTGGCGCGCCTCCCGGCTATGTGGGCTATGAGGAGGGCGGTCAGCTTACGGAAGCTGTTCGTCGGAAACCCTACAGCGTGGTGCTGTTCGACGAGGTGGAAAAAGCCCATCCCGACGTGTTCAACGTGCTGCTGCAGGTGCTGGATGACGGCCGGATCACCGATTCTCAGGGCCGGACGGTGGATTTCAAGAACACCATACTGATCCTGACATCCAATCTGGGTTCGGAATATCTCCTGGGCGGCATCAATGCTGACGGCTCTATCGACCAGGAGGCAAAGGAGAAGGTACAGATGCTGCTGCGCCGGTCCTTCCGCCCTGAGTTTCTGAACCGCCTGGACGAGATCGTGTTCTACAAGCCCCTGACCAAGGAAAATGTGACGAAAATCATTGACCTCCAGATCGGTAAGCTGAACCAGCGGCTGGAGAACCAGCAAATCAGCCTGGAACTGACGGAGGCAGCCAAAAATGCAATTGTGGAGGCTGCCTACGATCCTCAGTACGGCGCACGGCCGCTGCGCCGGTATGTGCAGCATACGGTGGAGACCATGCTGAGCAAAAAGATCCTCAAGGGCGAACTGGCTCCCGGACAGCGGGTGACCGTGGATGTCGTAGACGGAGAAATTGTAATGATCTAAACAAATCCGGGACGGAAGAATCTTTCTTCCGTCCCGGATTTCTCTGTGAAGTTAATAGGATATTATCCCAATACGGCAAGTGTAAAGCTTATGGAGGAGATAAAATTACACAGACAGTGGAAGACAATAAAGATGTAAATGTTCTTTTTCTTGTAGGCCACATAAGCAACAGGAGCAAAGGCCAGGATACGGAAAATGTTGTTGAAGGGGATCCAGAAATGGTACAGGGAGAACAGGATGGCGATCAGGATGGGCGTAAAGGCATTTTGCTTTTCGTAATGGGACGTTAAATATCCTCTGAAAAACAATTCCTCCGTAATCGGGCCAACAAAAATATTGAAAATGCAATAATACACGCAGATCAGAACCAGAACCGGCCTGGAGAAGGTTTTCAGGTATTCATAATTCGTCCAGTCAAATCCCGCGGGCAGCAGACTGAGAACATAATTTCTCAGAGGGGCCAGCAATTGAAGTTCCAGGGACGCTACAGTAGAAGACAGCAGTCCGGCGATACCAAAGAAGCAAAAGGCAAACAGCACCACTTTCCAGATCGCCATCTTTTCCTGCCCGACGAAGGCGCTTTTCAGGGAATAGGTACCGAATTCTTTTTTGCTTGCCAGCAGGATCATACCCAATTCCATGGGGACCAATATCAGGGTGCCGAGAATGCAGAACAGGAGCAGATGGGGAATTTGGCAGAAATGGCCCAGAAGCAGGTATGCAAGGGTCAATGTGGTGGTGGGAAGAAAAATCTTTAACAAAAGTTCCTTTGTGTTAATTTTATGCATGAAAAACATCCTTTCGTGTTGTAATTCCTGAAAATAGTTCTCTATGAGATTAGATGACAGACCACTCCGGCAGGGCTTCAAACCGCCGGATTTCTCCCCGGTAGGGGAAAGTGATGCAGCAGGAAAACAGCATGGGGGCCGTCTTTTCGTCCCGGGAGCCGTATTTGTGGTCGCCCACCAGTGGGAAGCCCCGGCTGGAGAACTGGACCCGGATCTGGTGGCTTCGCCCGGTGTGGAGGCGGATGCGGACAAGGCTGGTTTCTCCTGCAATCAGACGGATAAATTCCAGCCGGGCTTTTTTGACGCCGCCCCGGTGGCGCTTTACCACAAAGACCTTGTTCTTTTTGCTGTCCTTCCAGAGAAGGTCTTCCCAGTCGCCGGTTTCCGGTGGTGTGCCGTGGACCATAGCCACATATTCCTTGACCATAGTGCCTTCCTGGACAGCCTTGGACAGGGCCGCAGCGGTCTGCTTGGTGCGGGCGTAGACCATCACGCCCCCCACATTTTTGTCCAGCCGGTGGATGGGGAAAATCTCCCCGCCAAGCTGTTCTATCAGGGCAGAGGGGAATTCCTGCTCAGAATCCAGTCCCACAGGTTTGACGCATACCACGATTCCTTTGTCGGAATAGAGAATGTCCATGGATACCTCCGTGTATTGTTCAGCGAATGTAGGGGAGGGTCTTGCCCCTCCCGGCGATGCGAAGCATCGTAACGACCCTTGGGGCGTTATCTTACCATCAGGGGGCAAATCCCACCCTTATAGGATATACCGTAAGTATACCACAGATGGGAAAAAAGTCAAATTTCTCATGGTTGCGCTTGCAACTCTGGCGGTTTTGTGTATAATAAAGGAAAGAATGGAGGCGTTTCAATGACAACGAAGGATTACCAGCGAAAGTCCCCTCTGGCGATTTTCCTGAGCTATTTCAAAAATCATAAAAAACTGTTTGCTATCGATGTGCTGTGCGCCATGTGTATTGCCGCCATTGACCTGGCATTTCCCCTGGTGACCCGCAGCGCGCTGTATGAAATGCTGCCGGGACAGATGTACAAGACCTTCTTTACCGTAATGGTCCTGGTGGTGGCGTGCTATGTGCTGCGCTCTTTTATGAATTACATCGTGGCCTACTACGGTCATACCTTCGGCATCCGGGTAGAGGCGGACATCCGCAAGGACCTGTTCCGCCATATGCAGGAGCTGAGCTTTGATTTTTATGACCAGAACCGTACGGGACAGCTTATGGCACGGCTCACCTCCGACCTGTTTGAACTGACAGAGCTGGCCCACCATGGTCCGGAGGACTTGCTGACTTCTGTGCTGACCATCTGCGGTGCGCTGTTTGTTATGGGTAAGATCCGTTGGCAGCTTGCGGTGGTGGTGGCCTGCATGATTCCTGTTTTCCTGGTGGTGGTCATGGCGATGCGCAAGCGCATGGGCAGGGCTTCCCGAAAGGCCAAAGAAAAGACCGGTCATATCAACCAGGAGATCGAGAGCAGTCTCTCCGGTGTCCGCACTGCCAAGGCTTTTGCCAATGAGGCGGTGGAAAATGCCCGGTTCAACGCTGCAAATGAGGTGTTCAAGTCCTCCAAACGGGAATTCCACAAGGCCATGGGAACCTTCCACAGCAGCGTGGAGTTTTTCCTGTGCAGCCTGAACGTGGTCATCATCGGCATCGGCGGATACTATGTCATGCGCAACGAAATGGACTACCGGGACCTGCTGACCTTCTGCCTGTACATTTCTTCCTTTGTCAGCCCCATGCGCAAGCTCTCCGGCTTCTCCGAAATGTTTGCCAACGGCTTTGCTGGCCTGAACCGGTTTGTGGACATCATGCGTACCGAGCCTACCATTCAGGATAAGCCCGATGCCAAAGTATTGGCGGATGTAAAGGGTGCTATCTCCGTAGACCGGGTGTCCTTTGCTTACGAAGGAGACCTGGATGTGCTTCACGAAGTGAGCCTGGAGGTGCAGCCTGGTGAGACGGTGGCCATCGTTGGCCCCTCCGGCGGCGGAAAATCCACCCTGTGCCAGCTGATTCCCCGGTTCTACGAGGTCTCTACTGGCTCTATCTCCATCGACGGTTTGGATGTCCGGGATGTGACCCAGAAGAGCATCCATGAGAACATCGGCATCGTCCAGCAGGAGGTCTTCCTGTTTGCGGATACCATTTTCGAGAACATCCGCTATGGCAAGCCTGATGCTACCATGGAAGAGGTCATCGAAGCGGCGAAGAAGGCGGAGATTTACGAAGACATCCTGGCTATGCCCCAGGGCTTCGATACCTATGTGGGCGAGCGGGGCACTCTGCTCTCCGGCGGACAGAAGCAGCGGGTGGCCATTGCCCGGATCTTCCTGAAGAACCCGCCTATTTTGATCTTGGATGAGGCCACCTCCGCACTGGATTCCGTGACGGAAGCCAAGATCCAGCGGGCCTTTGACAACCTGGCGGTGGGCCGCACCACCCTGATCATTGCCCACCGGCTGTCCACCATCCGCAACGCGGACCGCATTGTATCCATTGCCGACGGCTATATCACCGAATGCGGCAGCCATGCGCAGCTGCTGGAAAAGGGCGGCATCTACGCAGAGCTGTACAGAACCCAGAATGCGTTAGCACTGGAAGCTATGAAATAAAACATACCCGCTGCAGCATTGCAGCGGGTATTTTAAGCAGATAATCTGTTAGATATACAAAGCCGCCTCTGGTGAGGCGGCTTTGTTGCAGCAGTAACGAATCGAGCAGTACCCAAGAGGACCAACGAATTGGGGAAGGTACGTCACGTAAGGCCAGCGGCGGCCCGCCGCTTACATTTTCTCCGGTGCGCTGAAGCCCAGCAGGTCGATGCAGGTTTCCAGCACGTTCTTGGCCAGGCCAATCAGGGCAATGTGACCTGCCTTGACTGCTTCGTCCTCTTCCTTGAGAATGGGAGTCTCGTGGTAGAACTTGTTGACGCAGCCGGCCAGCTCGTAGATATAGGCGCAGATCAGGTTGGGGGCAGATGCCTTCAGCGCGCTTTCCAGAGCGGGGCCGAACTTGGTGATGGAGAGCATCAGATCCTTGGCATAGGGATTGGCAGGAGCCTGGATAGCCAGGTTCTCCCACGCACCATACTTTGCCAGGATGGACTTGATCCGGACGATGGTATAGAGGATATAGGGGCCGGTGTTGCCTTCAAAGGCGGCAAAGCGGTCCATATCAAAGACGTAATCCTTGGTGGGCTGATTGCTGAGATCGCCGTATTTCAGAGCGGCCATGGCGATTTTTCCGGTGGTTTCCTCCACCTCAGATTCGGCCACAATCTGATTCTCCACAACCTTGGCGCGGACGAAGTCGGTCATGTCGGCGATGAGCTGCTCCAGGCGCATGACACCGCCGTCACGGGTCTTGAAGGGCTTGCCGTCCTTGCCGTTCATGGTGCCGAAGCCCAGATGCTCCAGCTGGGTCTCGGACTTCACGATACCGCTCTTTCTGGCGGCACGGAAGACCTGCTCAAAGTGCAGGGACTGACGCTTGTCGGTGATATAGAGCATCTTGTCAGGCTGGAAATCCTGCATCCGCTGGATCATGGTAGCCAGGTCTGTGGTGGCATAGATGGCGGAGCCATCGGACTTTACCAGAATGCAGGGGGGGACTTCCTTCTTGTCGGTCTCTTCGGCCACAGGAATGACCCAGGCACCTTCACTCTGGACAGCCAGACCCCGGGCCTTCATATCCTCCACCATGGCAGGGATATAGGGATCTGCATCGCTTTCGCCCAGCCAGCTTTCGAAGCTGACATTCAGATTTTCATAGTTGCGCTTCAGATCGGAAACGGAAACGTTCATAATGTGCTGCCAGATGGCACGATAACCCCGGCGGCCGCTCTGCAGCTCAAAGGTGGCAGTGTGGGCTTTTTCGGCAAAGGCTTCGTTTTCCTTCTTCTTGGCGGAAGCGGCGGGGTAGATCTCCTCCAGCTCGGAAATGGTGAAGGGCGCTTCATCGGGGTATTCGACGGTATAGTCGGGATCAAAGTAGCAAAGGTCGGGCTGACGTTCCTGCAGCTCGGCGATGATCAGGCCCATCTGCAGTCCCCAGTCGCCCAGGTGGATGTCGCCGATGGCGTTGTAGCCGAAGAACTTATACAGCCGCTTGATGCTCTCACCAATGATGGCAGAGCGCAGGTGGCCGATGTGCAGGGGCTTGGCCACGTTGGGGCCGCCGTAGTCCACCACGATGGTCTTGCCCTGTCCGCACTTTTCCACGCCAAAGCCTTCTGCGGTACGCATTTCCTCCAGATAGTTCTGCAGGAAAGCATCGGAGAGCTTCAGGTTGATGAAGCCGGGCATAACGGCATCGATCATGGCAAAGTCACCTGCATCCAGCTTTTCGGCAACAGCCTTGGCGATCATGATGGGGGCGCACTTATATTGCTTGGCAGCGGCCAGAGCGCCGTTACACTGGTATTCGCACAGGTCGGGCCGGTTGGAGACCGTCACCCGGCCGAAGGATGCGTCGTAGCCAGCATCGGTAAAGGCCTGCTGCATCTTGGTTGTGATGATGTCTAAGATTTTTTTCATAGTATCCAATACTCCTAAAAGGTTGTCATCCCGAGCAAGCGCAGCGCGTCGAGGGATCTTGGCACTGACGGTGTTAATATAGGTCCCACTCTTCGGACAGATCCTTCCAGTGGGGATTCATTGTGGCAATCAGTGCATTTTTCTTACTGCGGCTCCAGCGCTTCAATTGCTTTTCCCGAGATATTGCGCTGTACACATCCGTTGTGTGTTCAAAATAAACGAGCTTGTGAACATTGTATTGTTTGGTGAAACCGTCTACCATTTGATTTCGGTGCTCATATAAACGCCAGGGAAGATTGCCGGTCACGCCGGTATACAGCACGGAATCATCCCAGTTGGTCAGCATATAGACGAAGTACATACTGCGCACTCCTTTTTGAAAATTCATATCAAATTGGTGCGAGGATCCCTCGGCTCGCTGCGCTCGCTCGGGATGACAGGGGTTATGGTGATGACGGTTACTGCTTCTTATTCTCAGCCATCCAGGCCAGGTAATCGTCGTAGGTGCCGTACTTGTCGATGATGGTGCCGTCGGGCTGGAAGGCAATGACGCGGTTACAGGTGGAGGTCAGCATCTCATGGTCGTGGGAGGCCAGCAGGACAACGCCCTGGAAAGCTTCCAGACCCTTGTTGACAGCCTGGATGGATTCCATATCCAGGTGGTTGGTGGGCTGGTCCAGCAGCACCACATTTGCACCGGAGAGCATCATCTTGGAGAGCATGCAACGGACCTTCTCACCACCGGACAGAACGTTGACGGGCTTGAACACGTCCTCGTTGCTGAACAGCATCCGGCCCAGGAAGCCCCGGAGATAAACATCGTCCTTCTTGGCGGAATACTGGCGCAGCCAGTCCACCAGCTCTACCTTGTTGCCCTCGAAATACTCGGTGTTGTCCTTGGGCAGGTAGCTGCGCACAGTGGAAACGCCCCACTTGATGGAGCCTTCATCGGGCTCCAGCTCACCCATGAGGATCTTGAACAGAGCGGTCTGGGCCAGCTCGTTTTCGCCCACAAAGGCGATCTTGTCGGTGCGGTTCACAGAGAAGTAGACTTTGTCCAGCAGCTTCACGCCGTCCACGGTGACAGACACGTCCTTGACGGTCAGCACGTCCTTGCCCAGCTCTCGCTCCTGCTGGAAGCCAACGAAGGGATAGCGGCGGGTGGAGCAGGGCATTTCTTCAACGGTCAGCTTGTCCAGCAGCTTCCGGCGGGCGGTAGCCTGCTTGGCCTTGGACTTGTTGGCGGAGAAACGCTGAATGAACAGCTGCAGCTCTTCGATCTTTTCCTGGTTCTTCTTGTTCTTGTTGCGGAGCATGGCCTGGACCATCTGGGAAGATTCATACCAGAAGTCGTAGTTACCCACGTACATCTTGATCTTGCCGTAGTCGATATCCACGGTGTGGGTGCAGACGGTGTTCAGGAAGTGGCGGTCGTGGGACACGGCGATGACCAT
>JAXJVC010000218.1:0-2820 GCA_036308745.1 Oscillospiraceae bacterium
GTGGCTACCGGTATCGAGACCTTCCTGGGCGTTGATCCCTACTCCAAGGGCTCCGAGGAAGTCACCCGCCTGCTGCAGGGCGAGGACGGCGTCAACCAGTGGGTCGAGGCTAAGTTCGTTGTCGACACCGACATCGACGCTCTGGGCGACAAGATGATCGCTTGCATCGAAGCCAAGCGCGCTGCCCTGGGCATCTAACCTTTTGACAGTGTAACAAACATTGATGTCATTCCGAGCCAGTCCGCAGACTGGCGTGGGAATCCCCTGGATATTCCAGGCGATTCCGTAAACGGAGGAGATTGCCACACCAGCGTGCGCGCTGGTTCGCAATGACATTCGTTTTTGTGACATCTTCAAAACTTTAATTACGAGGTCTTTTTCCAATGAAAGTAGCGATTACCGGTAAGGGCGGCGTGGGCAAGACCACCCTGTCCTCCACCCTGGCACGGCTCTACGCCGATGAAGGCCGGACTGTTCTGGCCGCCGACGTAGACCCCGATGCCAACCTGGGCCTGGCCCTGGGCCTGACTCAGGAAGAAGTGGACGAAATCGTCCCCATCTCCAAAATGCGCACCCTGGTGGAAGAACGGACCGGCGCCAATGCCGCCAACAAGTTCTTCAAGCTGAACCCTTACGTGGCTGACATCCCCGACACCTTCTCCAAGGAGATCAATGGTGTTAAGCTGCTGGTGATGGGTACGGTGGACCTGGGCGGCAGCGGCTGTGTCTGTCCCGAACACGTGATGCTGAAGGCGGTCCTTTCCAATCTGACCTATCGCAAAAACGATGTGGTCATCATGGATATGGAAGCCGGCCTGGAGCATCTGGGCCGCGGCACCGCAGCCAATATGGATCAGTTCATCGTGGTCATCGAGCCGGGCGCCCGCAGCGTCCAGACCTACCGTAATGTCAAGCGGCTGGCAAACGATCTGGGCATCAAGCGCGTCCGGGTAGTAGCCAACAAGGTCCGGGACGAGAAGGACGAGGAGTTCATTCGCAATTCCATCCCCGCTGAGGACCTGCTGGGCATGATCCACTACAACCTGGAGATCATGGATGCTGACCGTCAGGGCAAATCCCCCTACGACTTCAGCCCCACGGCAATCGAAGAAATTCGGAAAATCAAAGCGGTCCTGGATCAGGAATGATCCACAATACATTGCCTGTCATTGCGAACCAGCCCGCTTATCTGGTGTGGCAATCCCCTGATTTTTTGGGATGCTTCCGTTTCACCGGGAGATTCCCACGCCAGTGTGCGCACTACGCCGCGCTAAGAGCCGCCTACGGTGGTTGCGCTCTGTGCGTGCTGCGGCACAGTGGCTCGGAATGACAAAAAGGACACACCTATTTAATATTTATAGGAGGAAAAACCGTGACACTTTTTGATAGAGTTTTTGGCGGTAACGACTACAACTACGCTCGTACCGTAGCCGCCATTGATGAAGCCATCGCCGCCAACGGCGAAGGCTGTGCAGTGTCCTTCCCCAACACTGCCTATAGCCTGCCCTGCTACTATGGTATCACCGGCGTGAAGATCACCACTCTGGGTGAGATGAAGGCCGCTATGGAGACCATCAAGGGCATGATGACCCGCAACAACCGTCTGCAGGACGTGTTCGACAGCGGTGTCGCTTCCGCTCTGTGCGCAGAGTTCCTGGAAGCTCTGAAGTACCTGAACGGCGCTGAGCCCTACGCTGAGCCCGAGATGGGCCACCTGACCGACGCCTTTGTCCGTAACCTGGGTGTTCCCCTGGTTACCGGCGACATCCCCGGTGTTGCCGTTATCATCGGCGGTGCTGAGGATCCCGCTGAGACCGTGGCTCTGGCCAAGGAGTACCAGGCTCAGGGTATCCTGGTCACCCTGACCGGCGACAGCATCAAGCACTGCTACGAGGCCGGCATGAAGCTGGGCGAGGGCGTGCGTGTGGTTCCCCTGGGCTACGAAATGCAGTCCGTCATCCATGTCGTTTCCGTCGCTGTGCGTGCCGCTCTGATCTTCGGCAACATCCAGCCCGGTGACTACAAGGCTCTGTACAAGTACACCATGGACCGTGTTAAGGCCTTCGTCAACGCTTACAAGCCCCTGTCCGACGAGATCGTCTCCTACGGCGCCGGCGCTATCTGCCTGGGCTTCCCCGTTGTTTCCAACGAGACCGAGAACATGTTCCGTGTTCCCAAGTCCCTGATCCAGCAGCTGGATACCACCAAGTGGAACGCTACCTCTCTGGAGGCCCGCGACATCAAGCTGAAGATCACCAAGATCGACATCCCCGTTTCCTTCGCTACCGCTTTCGAAGGCGAGATCATCCGCCGCGGCGATATGCAGGTGGAAGTGGACGGCTCCCGTGTGGACTGCTTCGAGCTGGTCCAGACCAAGGAAGCCGCCGAGATCGAGGATCACAAGATCGAGGTCGTCGGACCCGAGATCGACGAGATCCCCGTTGGCTCCAAGATTTCCCTCAGCTACACCGTGGATGTGGCCGGCAAGGCTATGCAGCCTGACTTCGAGGCTGTTATGGAGCGTAAGTTCCACTCCTGGATCAACTGCATCGAAGGTGTTATGCACACCGGTCAGCGCGACATGATCCGTGTCCGTATCAGCAAGGCTGATTTCGAGGCTGGCTTCAAGTTCCGTCACATCGGTGAGGTTCTGTACGCTAAGGTCAAGTCCGACTTCGAGGCCGTCGTCGACAAGTGCGAAGTGGTCATCGTTGTGGATGCCGAGAAGAACGCTGAGCTGCGCGCTGCTGCTAACGAAGTGTTCAACAAGCGTGACCTGCGTCTGGCCTCTATGACCGACGAGTCCGTTGATACCTTCTA
>JAXJVC010000219.1:0-4804 GCA_036308745.1 Oscillospiraceae bacterium
AGCGGATACTGTACGGGGTGTAAGGCGGTAAGAACATACTTATGTGGTATTATACACCATAACCCGACGCGAATCAAGTGATTATCATTATAATCGTTTTCCTTTTATCATTATAATCGTTTTCTTTTTGGAGGGCATTTTTTGTTCTTTTCAGGGAAAAGTATTGACAATAACAACATTTTTGGGGAAACTCTCTGAAAACCGGGTCGCAGTGCCGCGGACAGGAAAAAGCCACTCCCGGCGGAAATGACCGGGAGTGGCTTGCGTATGTCGTAATGGGGTGGCCGGGATTCCGGCGATTACCTCTCAGGCATGGGCATGATGGTGATGGACATGCCTTTCATAGAAAAAATGATGTTCCTCCTTTTTCCATGCTTATCATACTCCTGCATTGGCCCGACTGCAACCCTTATTCATGCAATCGTCTCAAAAAAGAGAAGAAGGAAACGAACAAAACACTCCTGACCAGGTTGGTAGTGTTTTACCTTTCTGCTCCGCAGGAACACTTGGATATAAAGTAGACATTTTCTTTGCCGCAGACAGCGCAAATCCAGGTTTTGTGAACGTCTTGCTTCCCGTTGGCTGTTTTAGCATTTGACGAAGCCAGCACGGCTTTCCATTCCAAATGCGCTGCTTCAGCCTTTGATTTCGAATCCTTATAATCCCTCAAACTAGTGAATATTTTTTCCGCTGTGTAGTATTCCTTTTTGCTCATAAGTTCCTCTGCAGCGTTATACCTGGCGGAAAGCAGGGCCACATAAGCTGATTTTGCCTTATCTCTGGAATCTCTGAAATCTCCCAGCTGGAAATAGATGCTTTCCGCGTCAGCAAAGTTGCCCTCTCTCATCAGCTCCTCTGCACGATCGTACTGCTCAGCAAAGGGCCACTTCTGCTGCGCCCTGAACTTAACGGCCGTTCCATACATCTGCAGATAAAAATAGGCAAATCCGTTTGTATCCATATCAATGTCTTGTCTCATGCAAATAATTGCATCAGCGCCTACCCGTTTTGCCCTCTTTTTCAATTCTTCTGTTGCAATAAAAAAAGCAGCCTCAAAATCATTTTGACCAACGGACCATTCACCATAGAGAAAACCCCAGTCAGCCTTAAATTCAGACATACTGCCTTGTGCTTTCATTCTTTGGATTTCACCGGAATAATACCGTTTCAGTTTATCCAGTGAACTACCCATCAATCCTTTGTTTGAAACCTGAAAATATACTGGTCCCAAGATATCATAAGGTTGTGCAATGTCGCCTGTTGTAACAACAATCTGTTTCATGAGGATTCCTCCCGCTCGATGTTTGTCTGACACAAAGAATAAAACAATATTACATCAGAAACAGGCAAAATGCAATAAAGAATTCAGATGATGAGGGAGGATTATTTCATGCTTTCCTGTAATCATGCGCGGCAGCGACGCACCACAAATCGGCGGTTTTTCGAGACATATTCATCCCGACTAAACATCGGCGAATGGAGGAATCTACACACCGGATGACTGCTGCACAATCAGTGTGTAGATTCCCCAGCTTCATTTCGACCAGAATGACAAGTGGGTCACAAATTGGCTACTTCACTTGACTTCAATTGGAGCTGAAGCTTGTCTGCAATAAGCGCAATAAATTCGGAATTCGTGGGTTTTCCTTTGGTATTGCTGACAGTATAGCCGAAAAATCTCTGCAAAGTATCCAGATCCCCTCTGTCCCAGGCTACTTCGATGGCATGGCGGATGGCACGCTCCACCCGGCTGGGTGTGGTCTGGAATGTTTTCGCCACCTGGGGGTAGAGTACCTTGGTGATGGCGTTGATGACATCCATATCGTTGACTGCGATGATGATGGCTTCCCGCAAATACTGGTAGCCCTTGATATGGGCGGGGACGCCGATTTCGTGGATGATGCCGGTGACCAGGGTCTCGATGCTGGTCTTGTCCGTCCGGCGCTGAGCAGAGATCCGGAGGCTCTCCCCACCCCGGATCTCCTCCAGCCGCTCTACCAGGGCGGTCATATCGCAGGGCTTCAGCATCAGGTAACGGACGCCGAGGTTTGCTGCTGCGCTTGATACGTATTCGGTCACAAAGCCGGATGTGGCCAGGGTCACAGGCCGGCGGTCCATGCCGGCGATGGCTTTCAGAACACTGATCCCGTCCTGCTTGCTGAGCATCAGATCCAGCACCAGCACCTCGGGTTTGCGCTCTGTGATCATGCGGATGGCCTGCTCGCCGTCGTTTGCTGTTCCCACTACCTGAAAACCGCCGGAGCGCTGAAGTGCAGCGGTAAGCCCGGTGCAGAATTCTTCGGCGCTGTCGGCGATGAATACCGTTGTTACATGTTCCATACATTCCTCTCCTGTCAACTAAAAATACTCCCCATATGCGGCCTTCCGGTGCCGCGTGCGACAAATAAATGATAGCATAATGCGCCCCTTTTTGCAAGGCGATTCCGAAACAATCGCTCGACTGGTTTGTCGAAATTGTGACCGATTGTCGTTTATTTCTGAACATTTCAACATATTTCGACAAATGGGCGAAAAATGTTCCGGCGGTTGACGCGGAGGGCTTCGTGATGTAAAATGAAGCTAACTTTTTGAAACGGGAGGAAATATAAAATGAACGAATTCTGGAATCTTGACCCCATTTACAGCGGTTTTGAGGATCCTCAGTTTACCCTGGATCTGACTGCCCTGAAGGAGAAGGTGGCGGAGGCTGCCGGCTTTGCCGCTGACCTGGAGACTATGGAGCCCATCGAGGGCCTGCGCCGCGGCATCGCCCTGGAGGAGCGGGTTCAGGAACTGGCCAACAAGCTGGGGGAATACGCATCCTTGCGCCAGAGCGCCAATACCCGGGATGCTGAGGCAGGTTCCCGCCTGGGCCAGGTCATGTCCGTCATCAGCGGCTTTGCTGCACCCATGGCGGCCTTTGAAGCCTGGGCTGCCAAGCTGCCGGGCCTGATGGAACTGGTGGAGGGCGACGAGAAGCTGAAGGACTACGCCTTCCTGTTTGCCAATATGCAGGAGTCCAGCCGTCATCTGCTGCCCGGCCGCGGTGAGGAGATCATGGCCAAGATGGGGCTGTCCGGCGGCGATGCCTGGAGCGATATGCAGAGCTATCTGACCAGCACCGTGCCTGTATCCTACCGGGGGACCACCACCAACCTGTCCTCCATCCGGAATCTGGCTTACGATCCCGATGCACAGGTCCGTAAGGACGCCTACGAAGCAGAGATCGCCTGCTACGACCGGATCAAGGATGCTGTGGCCTTTGCCCTCAACTCCATCAAGCTGGAGACCATCTCCGACTGCCAGCTCCGGGGCTACGAATCCCCTCTGCTGCGGACGCTGAAGAAGTCTCATATGGAAAAGGCTACCCTGGATGCCATGCTGGGGGCTATGGACGAGTATCTGCCCAAGTTCTGGCAGTATCTGAAGGCCAAGGGCAAGGCGCTGGGCCACGAGAACGGCCTGCCCTGGTATGACCTGTTTGCGCCCATGGGCAATTCCTCCACCAAGTTCACCGCTGAGGATGCCAGAAATTATCTGGTGGAGCAGTTCGGCGGCTTTGACCAGGAGCTGGCGGACATGGTGGCCCGGGCCTTTGACGAAGCCTGGATCGACTTTTATCCCCGGGACGGCAAGCGGGGCGGCGCTTTCTGCGCCGGTGTGGAGTGCCTGGGCGAAAGCCGTATCCTCACCAACTTCGACGGCATGTTCACCGATGTGGTGACCCTGGCCCATGAGCTGGGTCACGCCTTCCACAACCAGTGCATCAAGGACCACCGTCCTCTGAACCACGACTATTCCATGCCCGTTGCGGAGACGGCTTCCACCTTCAATGAATGTGTGGTCATGGCTTCCGCCATTGGCAAGGCTGCGGACAAGGAGGAGAAGCTGGCCCTCATCGAATCCCAGCTTCAGGATGCCACCCAGATCATCTGCGACATCTATTCCCGCTTCCGCTTTGAAGCCATGGTCTTTGAGAATCGGGAAAATCAGTTCATGCACGCCGACACCCTCTGCGGCTTTATGACTGAGGCCCAGAAGCAGAGCTACGGCGACGGCCTGGACCACAACTGCCTGCATCCTTATATGTGGGTCTGCAAGAGCCATTACTACGGCCCCACCTTCTACAACTTCCCCTATGCCTTCGGTGGCCTGTTTGCCCGGGGCCTGTATGCCCAGTATGAGAAGGAGGGCGCGGCCTTCGTTCCCAAGTACAAGAAACTGCTCTACACCACCCCCATTGCCACTGCCGAGGACACTGCAAAGGTAGCGGGTATCGACCTGACCGACAAGAACTTCTGGCGCTCTGCCCTGCAGACCATTGCTGACCAGATCGACCTGTTCTGCCAGTTGGTGGAAGAACAGTAATTAGGAAGTAAATTGTAGTTTACGGACGAAAGAAAGCCTTCCCCATTGGGGAAGGTGGCACGGCGCAGCCGTGACGGAAGAGGGGTTACCGCAGTACGTTTTCGCCGCAAGGCAAAGGAAAAACGAAACATTGTACCGCACCTCTCCCGCCCCCTACGGGGGCACCCTCCCCAAAGGGGAGGGCTTGCGGCTGTGCCGCTAAACGATAATTTACCAGAAAAGGGAGTTTATTATGGACAATCGAATCAACGCCCTGCGGGCATTTCTGGACGCGTCTCACAGCGTTTACCATGCCCAGGCATATCTTGTGAATGTTCTGGAAAAAGCCGGTTACGGCCGTCTGTCCGAAGCTGAAAACTGGGAACTTGGTCCCGGCGGAAAGTATTTTGTGGCCCGGGGCGGCACTGCTGTTCTGGCCTTCCGGGTGCCGACGGAC
>JAXJVC010000220.1:0-3882 GCA_036308745.1 Oscillospiraceae bacterium
CGTTTTCGCCGCATGGAACGGAAAAACGAAACATTGTACCGCACCTCTCCCGCCCCCTACGGGGGCACCCTCCCCAAAGGGGAGGGCTTGCGACTGCGCCGCGAAACGATAATTTACTTCCTCCGGTTCTCCATATGCCCGGACTGGATCACCGGGGGCTTGGGATCGGTCATTTCCCAGGAAATAGGCTTCTTCTCATCCTCTTTCATGTATCTCACCTCGGGAGATAGTATGCCCGGGCATGGGAACTTGATGCATTACCCGCCCTTTTTGCCAGGGACAAGCTGGATGGCGGTGACCGCCAGCAAGGGAGCCAGAAGCATCCCGCCGATGCCCCAGAGTTTGTATCCGGCGTAAAGCGCGAACAGGGTTACCAAAGGGTCCAGTCCCAGCTGGCGGCCCAGGAATTTGGGTTCCAGAACGGAACGGGTGATGGAAATGACCACATAGATACCCACCAGCCCGATGGCCCGGGCGGTCTCCTGCTGGAGCAGGCAGATCAGCGCCCAGGGCAGCAGCACCGCCCCGGTACCCAGCACCGGCAGGGAATCGATGAGGGATACCGCCAAGGCCCATAGCGGGGCATAGGGGATCCGCAGCAGAAGAAACCCGGCGGCAAGGATGGCCATGGTTACGCCTGCCAGCTTCAGCTGGGCCAGCAGCCAGCCGCCTATGGCGGTCTTCATCCGTTTCATGGCCTGGAGAATGGGGCGCAGCTTCTCCCGGGGCAGATGACGGGTGACCCAGGAACGGATTTTTGGCAGTTTTGCGGAGATCATAAAGGCGGAGATCACTCCGGTTCCCAGTCCCAGGGCGCTGTCCGGCACCCGGCTCAGCAGTCCTCCGGCAAGACCCAGTACATAGCGAACCGCTTTTTCCAGCAGAGCGGTGCCGTCGGAGAAAAAATTCGTTACGTTCCGACTCAGCACCGGGCGGATGCTCTGGGGCGTGTGACTGGTCAGCTCCAGCAGCCAGCCCTCCAGGGAGGAGATGCCCGCCCGGGCGGTATCCTCCAGGTCCGGCATGACCCCTGCCAGAAGTCTCAGCTCCCGTACAAGAAAGGCACAGACCAGCAAAAGCAGCAGGGCAATGCAGAAAAATGCCATGCTGACACCGATGCCCGCGGCAAGGGGCCGGGGCAGCCGCATATGTCTGCAGAAAAAGCCGACCACAGGCTCAGCAGTCAGTGCCAGGCCTGTCCCCAAAAGGAAAGGCAGAGTCAGGGGCAGCAGATACCGGATCCCCAGCCAGACGATGAGAAAGACACTGAGGCAGGTAAAAATGGTTTTGGTGCCGGAGCGCATGGGGAAAAACCTCCTTTTCAAAATGTGAGGGACTTGCATTTTCGGAAATGTGTGCTACAATACAAAGGAAAAACATTTGTCTCTGGTGGACAATACACTATTCTTTTACCCAGGAGGTCATCCATGAAGACGAAGCCCAAGTATTATATCGTGGAGGCATCCGCGCTGCCTGAGGTATTCCTGAAGGTTGCGGAGGCCAAGCGCCTGCTTTCTACCGGTGAAGCATCCACCGTGAACGAAGCAACCCGTATGACAGATATCAGCAGAAGCGCCTTTTATAAGTACCGGGACGCTGTTCTGCCGTTCCAGAATATGATGACCGGACGGATCATCACCTTCCAGCTCCTGCTGCACGATGAAGCGGGTCTGCTGTCGGAGATTCTGGGCATTTTCGCTGCCGCTAAGGCCAATATTCTTACCATCAATTCCATTGTCCCTACCAATGGCACCGCAGTTGTGACCATTTCCGCGGAAACCATGGACCTGACGGTATCTCTGGAAGAACTGCTCCACTCCATGAGCCAGACCCCTGGCGTTGTGAAGGCAGAAGTTCTTGCCGGATGATCAGAAGAACGAGAGAGCTGCCGGAAACGGCGGCTCTTTTTTGTGTGGAGTGTGGAGAGTGAAGCTGTGGCGTTCCCTTCAAACTCCACTCTCCGCTCTCCAAACTCTTTCACAATTCGCCTATCTTTGCCATAGAATGTGCTGGGAGGGATGCTTTGTGCTGATCGTGCAGAAATACGGAGGAACGTCTCTGGGAGACACGGAACGGGTCCGGGCAGCGGCCCGGCGGCTTACCGGACTGGCAAAGCAAGGGATCCGGGTGGTAGCCGTGGTGTCTGCCCAGGGAGATATGACGGATATGCTCATCGATAAGGCGGTACAGGTGAACCGCCGGGGCTCGGCCCGGGAGATGGATGCCTACTTAGCCGCAGGGGAGCAGATGTCCGCAGGGCTTTTGGCCATGGCTATTGGATCCATGGGATATCCCGCGGTGAGCCTTACAGGCTGGCAGGCGGGGATCGGGACGGACGGTGTTCATGGAAACGCCAGGATTCGGAATGTGGGCTGCCAGCGGATCCGGCAGGAGCTGGATGCCGGGAAGATCGTGGTGGTGGCAGGCTTCCAGGGCGTAGACCCGGAAGGGGACATCACCACCCTGGGTCGGGGTGGCTCCGATACCACGGCGGTGGCCCTGGCGGCGTTCCTGAAAGCGGACAAATGCCAGATCTTTACGGATGTGGATGGGGTCTACGACCGGGATCCCCGGCTGTATCCTGACGCTACCCGGTTCGGGCGGATCACCTATGGAAAAATGATGGAACTGATCGAAAACGGCGCCCAGGTACTCCATGACCGCAGTGTAGAACTGGCCCGGGACTACGGGATTCAGGTGGAGGTCCTGTCCGCATTCACGGGAGAACCGGGAACGATTGTAGGGGAGCTGGAATAATCCTACCCGGATTGAACATAAGATATTCCATGTAAGTGCGGAATGCAGAATGAATCAATCATTTCCGAAGGAAATACCTTTATTCTGCATTCAGCATTCTGCACTTTGCATTCAGTGTAAAAAGTGCTTGACATTTAGAAAAGACTGTGCTAAAATACCCGGGTAATAAAGAAGGCTGAACATCCGCCTCACCGTAAGCAGAAGGCAAAACGGTTTATATTCCACCTTCCCTGCGGGGATTCTGTGAGAATTGTGCGGATGCTTTGGCATCCGCTTTTTGTTATTTATTTGGAGGTGTCTACCATCGCAAAGTTAGATCCTCAGCTCAATGAGGAGATCCGGGATAAGGAGATCCGTCTGATCGGTGCCGACGGTGCCCAGCTGGGCATTATGTCCTCTGCCCAGGCCAACGCCCTGGCAGAAGAGCAGGGCATGGATCTGGTAAAGATCTCTCCCAACGCTGTCCCTCCCGTTTGCAAGATCATGGACTATTCCAAGTTCTGCTTCGACCAGAAGAAGCGGGAGAAGGAAGCCAAGAAGAACCAGCGGGTCGTGGAGATCAAGGAGATCCGCATGAGTCCCAGCATCGACACCAATGACCTTGGCACCAAGATCAAGGCCGCCCAGAAGTTCCTGTCTGACGGCAACCGGGTGAAGGTCAGCGTCCGCTTCCGCGGCCGTGAGATGGCTCATACCAACCTGGGTGAGAAACTGCTTATGGATTTCGCCGATGCCTGCTCTGAGATCGCCAACATGGAGAAGAATCCCAAGCTGGAAGGCCGCTTCATGGCGATGTTCCTGACACCCAAGAATAGTAAATAAGCAACACAATATACAAAAGAATCGGAAGGAGAACCTACTATGCCCACGCTGAAGTCCCATAGCGGTGCAAAGAAGAGATTCAACCTGACCAAGACCGGTAAGGTTAAGAGAGCTCACGCTTACAAGAGACATATCCTGACCAAGAAGACCACTCAGCGTACCCGCCATCTGCGTGCTACCGCTTACGCTGACCAGACCAAGGTCAGCGCCATCCAGGAAATGATTCCCTACAAGTAAGGCAGAAGGAGGATACTGAAAAATGGCAAGAGTTAAAGGCGCAATGATGACGCGCAAGAGAAGAAA
>JAXJVC010000221.1:0-1727 GCA_036308745.1 Oscillospiraceae bacterium
GATCTGACCGACGAGTATGCTGCCATCACCGGCGAACTGAAGCAGATCTGTGCCTATTTCGGCAAGGATGTGCTGAGTCTGATCGATGAGGCGGAGTTCTATGCTGCAATTCCGGACTTGCGTAAGGCTTGCGGTGACCGGGCGGTGCTTCGTGCCATCCATTTCTACAGCGATGACCGCAGAGTGCCCAGACAGGTGGCTGCGCTGCGCAGCGGCGATTTTGCAACTTTCCTGGCTCTGGTCAAGGAAAGCGGTCAGTCTTCCTGGATGTATCTGCAGAACGTGATCCCCGCGGGCTACAAGGCCCACCAGGATGTGGCAGTGGCCCTGGCGCTTTGCGAGCATTATCTCCAGGGCAAGGGTGCTTTCCGTGTTCACGGCGGCGGCTTTGCCGGTACGGTCCAGGCCTTTGTGCCCTTTGAGATCCTGGACAGCTTTGTTGCCGGTATGGATGCGGCCCTGGGTGCCGGTGCCTGCCATGTGCTTTCCATCCGTCCCGAGGGCGGCGTGGAAGCCAAGTGAGCGGACGCTGCGAAGGATGATAAACTGATCAATGGAGTGATTTCTTTGAAGATCGATACCTATATCGATGCCCTGGTGTCCTATGCCATGAACTGTGCTCTGGCAGAGCCGGAGGACCACCAGGTCATTACCAACCGCCTGCTGGACCTGCTGCATAAGGAGGACTATGAACCTTCCCAGGAGCCTCTTTCCGAAGACCTGGAGGAAATTCTGGCAGGGATTCTTAACTATGCTGTAGAGCAGGGTCTGTGTGATGACGGCATTACTGCGAGAGACATCTTTGATACCCGGATCATGGGCGCCGTAACGCCCATGCCCCGTGAGGTGATCCGTACCTTCCGGGAGAAGTATGCAAAGAACCCTGTGGAGGCCACAGACTGGTACTACAAGTTCAGCTGTGACACCGATTACATCCGCCGCTACCGGATCGCCAAGGATATGCGCTGGAAGTACAAGGGCGAATACGGCGAGATGGACATCACCATCAACCTGAGCAAGCCGGAGAAGGACCCCAAGGCCATTGCCGCGGCTAAAAACGCCCCTCAGAATGCCTACCCTAAGTGCCAGCTTTGCGTGGAGAACGAGGGCTATGCAGGCCGGATGAACCATCCCGCCCGGGCAAACCACCGGATTATCCCCATCGAAGTCTGCGGTCAGGACTGGCGGCTCCAGTACAGCCCTTATGTGTACTATAATGAGCACTGCATCGTTTTCAATGCCCGGCACGTGCCCATGAAGATCGATAAGTCCGCCTTTGAGAAGCTTTTGGACTTTGTCCGGATCTTCCCCCATTATTTCGTGGGTTCCAATGCAGATCTGCCTATTGTAGGCGGCTCTATCCTCAGCCATGAGCATTTCCAGGGCGGCCATTACCGGTTTGCCATGGAATCCTCCGGTATCCGCACCGAACTGAAGTTTGCGGGCTACGAAGATGTCTTTGCGGGCATTGTCAACTGGCCCATGAGCGTGATCCGGCTCAATGGCAAGGATCCGGCCCGGATCGCAGACCTGGCGGATAAGATCCTTACCTGCTGGAGAGGCTACTCCGATGAAAGCGTTGGCGTGATCGCCTTCTCCGACGGAGAACCCCACAACACCATTACGCCCATTGCCCGGCGCAGAAGCGACAACTATGAGCTGGACCTGGTGCTGCGGTGCAACATTACCACGCAGGAGCATCCTCTGGGCGTGTTCCATCCTCATGC
>JAXJVC010000222.1:0-4499 GCA_036308745.1 Oscillospiraceae bacterium
CTCTAAAAGTACAGGGAAACCGCCGGTTTCTGTCGGCGGCCCTGCTGTTATCATAACTTTTGAGTTATGATACTCATTCCATCGCTTCACTTTGGGAATCTTCTTTTACCAGCTCTCCGAAGTAATCTTTCGCAACGGTAAACCCATCTACAATCTGCCCGGTTATGTCAACCAAAAATTCCAGGGTCGAAAACTCCGCCACCTTCTCGTCTGTTACGCGGCTTTTTACCGTCTCTCCCGACTGCAAATATGCGTCAAATTAAAATCTCACTATTCAAATTGCTGGCAATTCGTACGTGCTGTTTTTTACAGCACGTTTTTTTATGCCGTATCAAAGAGAATCTTACGCGAATACCCGACTCCGTATTGACGTTTGCCATGTCTTCATTTATTTTTGCATTAAAAAACAGAGAAAGAACCCAAACCTCCTACAGCCGTTTCTTTCTCTGCCCAACACGCCATACCACAAAGGATGGCGGCCAAGACTATGATAAGAAAGAAACTTCTGAATTTCAAGCTAAATCTGCCTTTTTTTGTTTCCGATGCAGAACTGGAACGGTTCAGGGATTCTGCTGTCCCGTTCAGGGAGCGATGCCCGCACTGCGGTACAAGAGGGAAATGCCGTTTCTTTGCCGTTTATGGACGCAGCATCGTAGACATCATGGATGGAAGGCCCTGCTGCCGGACGATGATCGTAGCCAGAGTCCGATGTGACTGTGGGCATACCCACGCCCTGCTTCCTGATTTCATTGTCCCGTACAGGCAGTATACCCTTCCTTTTATCCTGCATATCCTGAAACTGTACTTTTCCCGTTCCATGACGGTCCAGGCACTATGCGGTTCCTTCTGGATCTCCCCGCCGACCCTGTATGAATGGAAGCATGCGTTTGCCATGCATCGTTCCTGGTGGCCTGCGTTTGTCCGTTCCGGGCACAAGGGCTTCCTGGACACTCTCGTCCTTCTTCTTTCCAGCCCCGTTTTTTCCGACTTCACCTCCGGCTTCTGGCGGCAGACCCTGTTCTCCTTCCTACAGACCCACGCCAATCCGGCGAATTGCTGCCGGCTGCCTCCGGGATGGTAAAAAGTCCGGGGCCAGGCACACAGCCTCTTAATTCCTCCCCCGTTCTCCATCGCCTATGATGGAGCCAGGAGGTAAAACATCATGAATAATCCAAACACTGCCAACCATGAACTCTCCCGGGCCGTCCAGATAGGCCAGTTCCGCTTCGGCCTCATCCATCCGGTCATCCAGGGGCTATTTCCTGATGCCAGTGCGGCCGAATACTACCGTCGCATCACTGAAAAGCCGCTCACTCTCCCGGACGGGACATCAGTGGAGTATAAGCCCAAGACCATCGAGAAGTGGGTCTCCCTGTACAACCGGGGAGGGTTCGACGCGCTGATGCCCAAAGAACGGTCCGACAAGGGAACTACAAGGGTGCTTTCCGACGCGGCTGTCGAGCGTATCTATGAGCTTAAGCGGAACTTTCCAAGGCTGAATGCGACACAGGTACACTTAAAACTCATTGAGGAGGGCCTCATCCCCGTGACCGTCAGCGTGTGCGCGGTCCAGCGATTTGTCCGCCGCAACGACCTTAAAGGGGCACGGGATCTGAACATGCGGGACCGGAAAGCCTTTGAGGAAGAAGCTTTCGGCCTCATGTGGCAGGCGGACACATGCTATTTTCCCCACATCACGGAGAATGGGAAGAGCCGCAGGGTCTATGCCGTCTGCATCATTGATGACCATTCCCGCATGATCGTCGGCGCGGAACTTTTCTACAACGACAACGCCGCGGGGTTCCAAAAGGTATTCAAAGATGCCGTTTCCGCCTATAACATTCCCGTAAAGCTGATGGTCGACAATGGCGCGCCATACTCCAATGAGCAGCTTTCCCTGATCTGCGGCTCCATCGGGACTGCCCTGATCCATAACCGTCCAAGGGACGGGGCCAGCAAGGGCAAGCAGGAACGCTTCTGGAGGACTGCTAAGGAAAAGCTCATCTACGGGCTGGACATGGAGTCCATCCATTCGCTGGAGCAGTTCAACGGCATCTTCCGTGACTTCGTCAGGAAATACAACCTGACATTCCATACCGGCATACAATCAACGCCCTTTGACCGTTATAAGGCCACTGAGGGCAGGTCGCTCCCCGTCAGGTCCATGGAATGGCTTGAAGAATGCTTCCTTAACCGGGTGGAGCGGAAGGTGCGCAGGGATTCCACAGTATCCATCGATTCCGTCTGCTACGACGCGCCGATGCAGTTCATCGGCATGAAGGTGGAGATCCGCTTTGTCCCAAGCGACATGGATTCGGCATTCATCCTCTATGACGGAAGCCATTTCCCCATCCGCAGGACAGACAAAAACGAGAACTGCCGCACTAAGCGCAATAACCCGCCCGCCATCCGGTATTCAGAGATGGGAGGTGATGCCTCATGATCTCCCCTCCCGCATTCCTCGGGCTTACCTACAACCCGTTCTCGAAGCAGGGCGCCTCCACAAAGGACTGCTTCCAGTCGCGTGACTTCAAAGAAATGGCCGGGGCCCTCGGGCACCTTGTGAAGGCAAGAGGGATCGGCGTCTTCACATCCCCGCCGGGGAATGGCAAGACCTTCATCCTTCGCGCCTTTGCGCAGGGCCTCAATAAAAACCTGTACAGTATGTCCTATATCTGCCTCGCCACTGTAAGTATCGCGGAGTTCTACAAACAGCTCTGCGACATCCTCGGCGTCCCGGCCAGGGGAGGGAAACCGAGGATGTTCAAGGCGATCCAGGAACAGATCTGGTACCTCTACAAGGAAAAAGGCGCCCCGCTCATCCTCGCGGTCGATGAGGCACAGTATTTAAATACGGCCATCCTCAACGACCTGAAGATGCTGATGAACTACGAATACGACTCCCTCAACTGTTTCACCCTGATCCTCTGCGGCGAGTCTTACCTGAACAGCACGCTGCGCAAGCCCGTCCACGAGGCCCTTCGTCAGCGGGTCACCGTCCACTACGAGTTCCAGGGACTCTCCGATGAAGAAGTCCCTCAGTACGTCCGGCATAAGATCCGCTGCGCCGGAGGCTCGGAACAGATCATTGACGAGGCAGCCATGTCCGCCCTCAACAGTATGTCCCAGCACAACCCGCGCGTCATCGACAACATCATGACCGATGCCATGATGATCGCCATGCAGCAGGACAGGCATACCATTGACGCTGATGTGATCATGGCCGCCACCAACAACCAGTCCTTCTGACTGGGCAGCTATACTTTCGGGCCGGAGGAGATCCCTTCCGGCCCCTTCTCTTATTTAAGGAGGGACCACGTTTATGAAACAGGACCGCAGACCGTCCAGGGTTACCAGGGACCAGATCCGTGCGGCCAGGACCGCCGGCCTCTGCGAATATCTGGAATCGCACCATCCGTCCCTTTTCAGGCGGACTGGACATTCACTGTATATGAAGGACAAGGACAGCGTCTATATAAAGGACGGGATTCCCGGATACATGGATTTCTCGTCCGGAACCCATGGGAACTCCATCGATTTCCTGACGGGATATCTCCATTACGGGTTTGTGGACGCAGTCCTCGCCCTGTCCGATGCTGCAGCTGGTCCTTCCGCAGCTGCTCCAGCCTGCTTCACGGACCGCTGCAGGCATTTCATCCCGCCTCCTTGCGCCCCTAAACCCTTCAGCGCCCTCCATAAATACCTGGAAGGGCGGGGACTGCCGCTATGGATCATCTCCAGGATGGAGGATGAGGGCATCCTCTATCAGGAGCGTATCCATGGAAACGCCGTCTTCATCACACCGCAGGAAGACTACTGCGAGATCCGCGGGACATATGGCGGCTCCGCTAACCATTTCCACAGCTGCCGGAAAACCTCTGCTGACCGGTTCTGGTATGTCACCAGCAGTGACGAACAACCCAGAATAGCATTCATTTGCGAAGCCGCCATCGATGCTGTCAGCCTCATGCTCCTCCGAAAGGAAGCAGGGGACACAGAGCCTTCCGTCTATATCAGTATCGGGGGCGTATCCAACCAGAAGGCGATCGAACGCGTGAAGCGGCGGATGCCCACTGTCATTGCGGTTGACAACGATGCTGCAGGCGAACGATGCAGGGAAATGAACAGGGATGTTTTTTCCCTCATTCCTTCCTGCAAAGACTGGAACGAGGACCTTTTGAACGGCGTATTTGATGCAGCCGTTCACTGAACCACGGCCGGGGCGTAAGCCCCGGTTTTATCATTCCATCTGGAAGAGTGGCATGAACCTGCCGTATGTCCTTACTTCTATGTGCCGTTTAGTGACGGCATGCGCAGTCAGGCAGGGATTATTGCCGAAATCAATTCGATGTTTATGCCTCCCTCAATTTGCCGCGTAACACTTTAGAGTTTCCTCCTTCATAGATTCTACGAATCGGAAGCTTCAAACTGCCTGGATTTGAAAATAGAAAACCATTATCCTCCTTTACTATCTTTAGTACACCCGAGATCATATAATC
>JAXJVC010000223.1:0-2302 GCA_036308745.1 Oscillospiraceae bacterium
ACGAAACATTGTACCGCACCTCTCCCGCCCCCTACGGGGGCACCCTCCCCAAAGGGGAGGGCTTGCGGCTGCGCCTCGAAACGATAATTTACAGCCCTCCCTTTTCACCGTCCATAAAAAATTAAAAATTAGGGGGCAGACAAGCAAGGAATAATGTGTTATACTATAAAAAGCTATAACCTTTCATAACAAGGAGGCGTTTCCTTTGAAATATTTAGGCGGATATCTGACTGCCGGTATCTTTGGCGTCATCACCTGGGTGCTGATGCAGTTTGGCCGGCGGTTCTCCACTTTGGTGGATATGGTCTACCCCTACGTCATCCGTACCCTGCAGACATTCCTGGCGGAATGGAGCGGCGGTGTGGACTTCCTGCTGTGGCAGGTACTGGCGGTTGCTCTGGGCGTGGTGGTGCTGGCAACACTGGTGCTGGTTATCGTCACCAAGCGCAATGTGGTCACCTGGGCCGGCTGGGTGCTGGCCGGTGTCAGCTTCCTGTATATGCTGCAGACTGTGGTCTACGGCCTGAACTACTACGCAGGTCCCCTGGCTGATGACATTCGGCTGGAAGTGGCCCAGTACACCCTGGAAGAGCTGGTGGAGGCTACAGAGTACTACCGGGATAAGGCAAACATCCTGTCCCACCAGGTAAACCGGGATGATGAGGGCAACGTGAAGTACGCGGACTTTGACACCCTGGCGGAGCGGGCCGGAGAGGGCTTCCGGACCCTGACCTATGAATATTCCTATCCCATTTTTGCCGGCTCCACCCTGCCGGTAAAGGAGCTGGGCTGGTCGGATATGTACACCTCCATGGGCATCACCGGCTTTACCGCCGGCCTGACCGGCGAGGCCGCCGTGAATCCTCAGATCCCCGATGTGAGCCTTCCCTTCACCATCTCCCATGAGATGGCCCACCGGATGTGCATCGCCCCGGAGCGGGACGCCAATTTTGCGGGCTTCCTGGCCTGCAGTGTCCACTCCGATGTGGAATTCGAGTATTCTGCCTACTTCATGGCCTACCGCTACTGCTACAATGCCCTGGCCAGTGTGAATACCCAGGCCTCTGCTGCGGCTACTGCCCGGGTCAGCAACGGCGTGGGGGAACTGCTGTACCGGGACCTGACCTACTACAACACCTTCTTCGGCCGCAAGCGGGATGCCGCCGCCACCAGTGTGGCAAACACCGTCAACGACACCTACCTGAAGGCCAGCGGCGATGCTTCCGGCGTGGCGTCCTACGGACAGGTCTGCGACCTGCTGGTGAACTGGCACATCAAGACCGTTGTTCTGCCCAGCCTGACCGTTGAGGAGGAGATCTTCGATCCCTATGACGAGACTCAGGTGGATCTCAGCGGCATCGTCAATGCGAGGTAAGCTATGGATGAAATGAGAAAGACCCTGGACTTAGGTCTGCCGGAGCTGGGGCTGGAATTGTCCCAGAAAATCAGAGATACCCTGTGCGCCTTCGGCGCTGCTATGGTCAAGCAGAATGAGGTCATGAACCTTACCGCCATCACCGAGCCGGATAAGGTGGCCAAGCTCCACCTGCTGGACAGCCTGACGGTGCTGACTGCTGCCGATCTGAAGGGCAAGACCCTCATCGATGTGGGCTGCGGCGCGGGCTTCCCCGGTGTGCCTGTGGCCATTGGATGTCCGGAAGCCAAGGTCACCCTGCTGGACAGCCTGGGCAAACGGATGAAATGGCTGGAAGAAGTGCTTCCCCAGCTGGGGGTGCAGGCAGAGTGCGTCACCGCCCGGGCAGAGGAAGCTGTTTCCGACCGCCGGGAGCGCTACGACTACGCCACCTCCCGGGCAGTGGCCCGACTGAACATCCTGCTGGAGTTGACGGCTCCTTATGTCAAGGTGGGCGGCGCGGTCCTTGCCATGAAGGGCGCGGCGGCGAAGGAGGAGCTGGCCGAGTGCGGCAACGCCATCAAAAAACTGGGTCTGAAGCTGGAGGAAGTGAAGGAATTCTCCATCGACGGCACCTCCCATGCGGTGATCGTCCTGCGGAAGATCGCCCCCACCCCCAAGCAGTACCCCCGCCGGTACGCGAAGATCAAGCAAAGTCCCCTGTAATACAGATTTTCAGGAGTGATGCCCCGGCATCACTCCTTGCTTTTTACAAAATACTTGCATTCTGCCTTAACATTTGTATAATTATGTATTATGAAACGGTAAATTGTTGTTTACGGACGAAAGAAAGCCTTCCCCTTTGGGGAAGGTGGCACGGCGCAGCCGTGACGGAAGAGGTGTTACCGCAGTACGTTTTCGCCGCAAGGCAAAGGAAAAACGAAACAT
>JAXJVC010000224.1:0-1721 GCA_036308745.1 Oscillospiraceae bacterium
ATACTCCCCCGTCTCGATCTTATAGCGCACGATCTCGCGCAGCTGCATATAGAAAGGAGCCTGTCCGCCACTCATATCCATGGTGTGTACCTCCGGGTTGTAGTTTTAAATCGATTACCAGGCGCCGAAATACTTCAGTGTTTCGGTTGCGTTGGCTGCACCCTTGTGCATTGCCTCTTCGATGGAAAGGCCCTCCACCAGGCCGAACAGGAAGCCGGCAATATAGCTGTCGCCTGCGCCCATGGTGTCCACCAGGTTGTCGCAGGGAACGATGCCGTACTTGTGAAATTCCTTGCCGTCGTAGCACAGGCTGCCGTCCTCACCCATCATGGTGATGACCAGCTTGGGGCCTCTGGCGTGGTAAGCCTTGATCTGCTCACGCAGCTCGGGGCTGTCGCCGTCGTCGGAGGAGAAGAACAGGTAGTCGGTATAGGGCATTGCCACCTGGCTGGCCTCGTCCTCGGGACGGTTGGCGCAGTCGAACGCGGTGACCATTCCCTTGGCCTTCAGATCCTTGTACTGGCCTTCCACCTTGCCCCACAGGTCGCAGATGACCACATCGTGGGTGCAGACGAAGTCCATGTCCTCTTCAGACAGGG
This sequence comes from Oscillospiraceae bacterium, assembly GCA_036308745.1. Taxonomy (GTDB): domain Bacteria; phylum Bacillota; class Clostridia; order Oscillospirales; family Oscillospiraceae; genus Faecousia. The sequence continues at coordinate 600 of JAXJVC010000224.1, forward strand.
TGTAGGTTTCCAGAACACCTTCCTCATAGTCGCCGAAGACACGTTCGCCGTCAATGAGCTCCACCTGGGAAACGGCGGTCTTGCCGGGCTTCACATACAGATGGGAGGTGTCCACGCCCTTGGCTGCGATGGCATCCAGCATGATCTTGCCGTAGACATCGTCGCCCACAGGGCCGATATAGGAGGCATTGCCGCCCAGGCGCAGGGTGTAAACAGCCATGTTCACAGGACCGCCGCCGGGATAGGCCTTGCCGCCGTCAATGTTGTTGTAAAAGTCAATGCAGTTAGAACCCACTGCTGCCAGTTTCATTCTGGTTTTCTCCTTTCGGATCCACTCTGCGCTTGCGCAGAATGCTGGAAAAACGTACCTTGTCAGGCCGGGCCACGCTCTTGAAATATTCCACAGGAACCCCGTTCTGATCCTTGGCCACACCGGTCAGGAAATACAGGGGATCTCCGGATTCAATCTGCAGGTGGCGCGCTTCGCTGTCCGTGGCATAGGTAATGCCCACGGATTCATAGCCCTGACAGGGAAAGATATTATGGTAGCTCAGGACCCGGTACAGCGATTCATCCCGGAAGTCATAGTCCAGCACCCGGGGGCAAAGCTCCAGATTGATGTAATTGGTCTCAATCATATAGGGAGCACCATCAATCAGGCGGAGTCTGCGCAGGTAAAGTACCCGCTGCCCCGGACGGATCCCCATGGATTTTGCCACAATGGGGCTGGCATCGATGACATCCTGCTCCAGAACACTGGTTCTGAGCTTATGTCCGGCACCCCGGACGGACTCTGTGGTGGACTTGGCGTCCTGCAGATTCCGCTCCAGCTTCGGGGGTGCCACATAGGTACCGGATCCTTTGAGGGAATAAATCCGTCCCAGTTCGATCAACCGCCGCAGAGCAGTGCGAAGAGTTGCCCGGTTCAGGCCCCACATATCACACATTTCCCGCTCACTGGGCAGTGTTCTGGGGGGGGCAAGATCATAGCGCTGCAGATAACACTCGATCAGCTCAGCAGCTTCATCGCGGTGGCGAACTCTGGTTTTTTCTTCCATCTGGGCCATCGTGTGATCTCCTTTCGGCTTTTGGGTGGGAATTCTCTGACTCTCTCAGGGACAT
>JAXJVC010000225.1:0-1616 GCA_036308745.1 Oscillospiraceae bacterium
AATACGCCCAGACCCCGGAGGAATTTGGGGACATCATGGCCCAGTGCGTCCAAAACGGCGCCACCCTCATCGGCGGCTGCTGTGGCACCGCCCCGGACTATATTCGCGCAATTGCCAAGATCTGAATACTTTGCAGGATGAAGCTTTGTACTTCGTCCTGCATTTTTCATCTCTCGTCAACACTGATTTCTCTTGCGTATTTTGTCGATTTTTGGTATACTATTTAAGTTATGGAAAAGAGAATACACTTATATGTCAGCCGCAAAAACGTGCTGACCTGGCTGATGGCTGTTTGCATGGTATGCTCGGCAGTGGCCCGCATTGCGCTCTCCGGTTTGAAAGGGTCCGGGGACACGCTGTACGTGTGGAGCCAAATCGTCCTGCCAACCGCAGCAACCCTGCTGTATGCCGCCATCGCCCTGATCGACGGCAAGGAAATGTTCTATAAGACCGCCATTCCCGTGTGGATGATGGCCATTTACTCCGGAATCTGGATCTCTGCAAACGTGGAGGGAAAGATGATGGTGTGGCTGTTCTGGATCGCACTGGTCTTCTTTGCCTCTTTGTACACCGACATCACCGCAGGCCGCCGCAAGCATGCTGTTCTGCTCCTGGTACCCGTTGTCGCCTCCCCCCTGTGCTTTATCCTGTATTTCTACCGGGAGAGCCTGCTGGCCGGAGATTGGAACGCCCTGCTGCCCTCCCTGCCGGATATCCTGCTGCTGGCAGGCTGTCTGCTGCAGGTCTGCGCCATCCGGGTCCATCCAGAGGGAGAATACCATCCCACCTGGGGTGACCGGCCTGATGGACGGCGGGTCCGCACCCTGTCCCCCATGGCACAAATCACCGCCTATTTCCAGGTAGAGCGGAATACCTGCTCCAATCTTTTCGAAGAATCCTTTGAAATCACCAACGTGGACCGCTATATTCGCCAGAAGCGCCGGGAAGGCATGACGGATTTCGGCATCACCCACGTTCTTCTGGCCGCCTATGTCCGGGGCGTCGCAAAATACCCCCAGCTCAACCGGTTTATCTCCGGACAGAAGGTTTATTCCCGTGGTAACGACATCCAGTACTGCATGGTGGTCAAGAAGGAGATGACCGTGGATTCCCCCGACACCTCCATCAAGGTCCACCTTACCCCCTACGACACCGCTAAGGATGTTTACGAAAAGCTGAACGCCGCCATTGAAAGTGTCAAGCAGACCGCCGAGCTGGATTCCAGCTTCGATGACCTTGTGATGAAGCTTACCATGATTCCCAATGTCATTATGAAGTTTACCGTGTGGCTGCTGAAGCTGCTGGACTACTTTGGCCTGCTGCCGAAGTTCCTGCTGGAGCTGAGTCCCTTCCATGGCAGTCTTTTCTTCACCTCCATGGGCAGCCTGGGTATCAAGCCCATCTACCACCATCTGTACGACTTCGGCAATCTGCCTGTCTTCGGCGCCTTCGGCATGAAGCGCCGGGCCAACGAAGTGCTGGAGGACGGCACCGTAGTGCAGAAGAAGTATATCGACGTGAAGTTCGTTCTGGATGAACGAATCGTGGACGGCTACTATTACGCCACCTTCTTCAAGCATTACCGCCGACTCCTGGCGCATCCCGAAATTCTGGAC
>JAXJVC010000226.1:0-3850 GCA_036308745.1 Oscillospiraceae bacterium
ACACGGTACTGATCAATAAAATCGATGTAGCGCCCTACTTTGATTTTGACTTTGATAAGTGCTGTGAATATATCCATATGCGCAATCCCAAGGCAAAGATATTCCCCATCTCCGCCAAAACCGGCGAGGGTGTGAAAGCGGTCGCTGCGTTTTTGAAAGAAGAAGTGGCGAAATGGAAAGGAGTTTAAAAATGGCAGATTACTTAGCTGACTTTTACCCGGAGTGGGTAGACAAAGAAGAAAATCCCAGACAGGTTATTCTGGATCTGGGTAAAATGATCACCAACCGGATCCCCGTAAAGCTGGGCTTCCAGAAGCTGAACAAATACGATCCCGAATACTGGGGGCTTGCCATGCTCTTAACCGATGAGCAGGCAGAGGTGGCTCTAAAAATGGGTGTCCGTAAGCCCAAGACCATGGCGGACATGGTGAAGCTCACCGGCAAGACCGAAGAAGAACTGGAAAAGATCCTGGGTGACATGTCCTTTATGGGCATTCTGGAATACAACTGGGAGAACCCCACCCGTACCAAGCAGTGGGTGCTGCCCATGTTCGTTCCCGGCAGTGCCGAGTTCACCAACATGAATGACACCATCCTGGCAAAATACCCCGAGATGGGTCGTTTCTTCGAGCGGATGAGCCGCCTGCCTTTGGAGAAGGTCACGCCCATGGTGCCTCCCGGAGGCGCCGGCATCGGTATGCACGTTATCCCCGTGGAAAAGGCGATCGAAACCGAGAACCAGTCCATCTCTGTGGAACACATCTCCCACTGGCTGGATAAGTATGAAGGCAAGTATGCCGCTTCTCCCTGCTCCTGCCGCAAGTCCCGCCAAACCTTTGACGAAGGCTGTGCTGACGATCCCGAAGGCTGGTGTGTTGCCGTGGGCGATATGGCGGACTATGTGGTAGAAACCGGTAAGGGCGGCCGCTACATCACCAAGGAAGAGGCTCTGGAGATCTTCCGCCAGGGCGAAGAAAACGGCTTTGTCCATCAGATCACCAACATTGATGGTGCCGACAAGATTTTTGCTATCTGCAACTGCAACATCAATGTCTGCTACGCCCTTCGGACTTCCCAGCTGTTCAATACCCCCAACCTGTCCCGCAGCGCCTATGTGGCAAGAGTCGAAACTGATGACTGCGTTGCCTGCGGCAAGTGCGTGGAAGTGTGTCCCGCCGGTGCCGTCAAGCTGGGTCAAAAGCTTTGCACTAAGGATGGTAAGCAGATTGAATACCCCAAGCATCCTCTGCCTTCCGAAATGAAGTGGGGTCCCCACATGTGGGATGAAAACTACCGGGACAACAACCGCATTAACTGCTACGACACCGGTACCGCTCCCTGCAAGACCGCATGTCCTGCCCATATTGCCGTTCAGGGCTATCTGAAGATGGCAGCACAGGGCCGTTATACCGAGGCACTGGCTCTCATCAAGAAGGACAATCCGCTGCCCGCTATCTGCGGCCGGATCTGTAACCGCCGCTGCGAGGATGCCTGTACCAGAGGCAGTATCGACCAGGCTATCGCCATCGACGAGGTCAAGAAGTTCATTGCCCAGCAGGACCTGAACGCAGAAACCCGCTATATTCCCAAGAAAGTTGTTCCCTCTCTGAATGGCTCCTTCCCTGAAAAGGTTGCAATCATCGGCGCAGGCCCTGCAGGTCTTAGCTGTGCCTTCTACTTGGCTGAAAAGGGCTATTCCCCTGTGATCTTCGAAAAGAACGAAAAGCCCGGCGGTATGCTTCGCTACGGTATCCCCAGCTTCAAGCTGGAGAAGGATGTCATCGACGCAGAAATCGAGATCATCAAAGCCATGGGTGTAGAAATCAAATGCGGCATCGAGGTTGGCAAGGATGTTACCCTCGACCAGCTGCGCGCTGAAGGTTACAAAGCATTCTACATTGCCATCGGCTGTCAGGGTGGTCGTAAGGCAAATATCCCCGGTGAGGACGCTGAGGGCGTTATGACCGCTGTGGACTTCCTGCGTACTGTCGGCGCAGATGAGAGCTATCCCGTATCCGGCAAGGCTGTTGTGGTTGGCGGCGGTAACGTGGCCATCGATGTAGCAAGAACTGCCCAGCGCTGTGGCGCAGAATCTGTTGCCATGTTCTGCCTGGAGCCTCGTGATAAGATGCCTGCCTCCGAGGAGGAAATTGCCGAAGCTCTCGAAGAAGATGTAACCGTCAACTGCGGCTGGGGTCCCAAGGAGATCCTCACTGAAAATGGAAAAGTCACCGGTATCGTCTTCAAACGCTGCGTCAGCGTTTGGGATGCAGAAGGCCGTTTTGCTCCCACCTATGACGAGAACGATACACAAACCGTTCCCTGCGACCGTGTATTCCTGTCCATCGGCCAGAGTATTCTGTGGGGCGACCTTCTGAAGGGTTCTAAGGTTGAACTGGGTCGTGGCAACGGCGCTGTTGCGGACAGCCTTACATATCAGACCGCTGAACCCGACATTTTTGTCGGCGGTGATGTCTACACCGGACCTAAGTTTGCTATTGATGCTATCGCGGCCGGTCGTGAGGGTGCGATCTCCATCCACCGGTTTGTGCAGCCTCACTCCAGTTTGACCATCGGCCGTAACCGCCGTGAGTTTATCGCACTGGATAAGGATAACATCAAGGTGGAGCAGTACGACAACTCCTCCCGTCAGATCCCCGGTACCCGTAAGGATATTGACCACAAGAAGTCCTTCCGTGACGCAAAACTCCCCTTCACCGAGGAGCAGGTCAAGGCAGAAACCGCAAGATGCTTGGGCTGTGGCGCATCTGTAGTTGACCCCAACAAGTGTATTGGTTGCGGTGTATGTACCACCAAGTGTGAGTTTAATGCCATCAAACTCCATCGTGAGCGTCCTGAATGTTCTACCATGATCCCCAGTGAAAAGAAGCTCCCCTATGTGCTGGGCAACGGCGCAAAGCAGGCACTGAAGATCAAGTTCTCCAAGAAGAAGGAGAAGTAACATGCACGAACTGGGCGTTGTGTTTCATATTATGGATTCCTTGGAATCCGTAGCAAAAGAAAACGATGTAACCCAGATCCAAAGCGTGACTATCGAGGTTGGTGAGGTGTCTGCTGTGATCCCTCACTACCTCACCGATTGCTGGGCTTGGGCCATCAAAAAGAAGCCTTTGTTTACAGACTGCGAAATGAAGATAGAAATTTTGCCGGCTGTCACCTGGTGTGACGATTGTAAGCAGGAATATGAAACTGTGGCACACGGCAGGACCTGTCCTTATTGCGGTAGTGAAAAAACTTGGCTTCTCAAAGGAAACGAATTGAATATCAAAGAAATTGAGGTAATTTAAGGAGGTTATCTTATGTTATTCCAGATTTACGGTGAAACTGCTGGTTTCCAGCTGCTGGGTTGGCTGATGGTATTTGTTGGTCTGATTGTGGCCAATGAAATTGCTCGTCGTACGAAATGGGGCGGAATTGCCTGCTTCTTGATCCTGCCTGCTGCACTCACGATTTACTTTATTGCTATTTATGTAGGCGCTGCCATGGGTGCTGAATGGGCACTGAATAACTCCACCTATCTGTATATGAATAGTTGGTTCCACTACTTTAAACTCTATGCTGCCACCATGGGTTGTATTGGCTTCATGATGATTAAGTATCAATGGGGCATCGGCAAGAAGGAATGGTTCAAGGTATTTCCCTTCCTGATCGTAGCTGCTAATATTTTGATCGCGGTTGTCAGTGATTTTGAGTCTGGCATCAAAGGTGCAATGTCCCCTGACGGTTGGTGGCTTAGCAGCGAAAACGTATGGCTCTACGGTGGTTGGTGGAACTGGCTCAACGGTATCGCCGGTATCGTCAACATTTTCTGTATGACCGGCTGGTGGGG
>JAXJVC010000227.1:0-2379 GCA_036308745.1 Oscillospiraceae bacterium
CCCGCGCCGCCCAGGGTGCCGTCTACATAGATGCCGTCGGGCTTGATGTTCAGCCCTTCTATGCACTCCTCCAGCAGCACGGATACATGACGAAATTCACTCATAGACCAATTGCCTCCAGAGAAGCCAGCAGTTTTTCAGGAGTCAGGTTCTCTGCCTCAAAGGCTGCGAACTCATCAGCGTCCCAGATTTCCGCCTGACCGGCCCGGCCCACGATCATAACCTCCCGGTCGATGCCTGCGTAATTCAGCAGGAAGGGGGTCAGGGCAAAGCGAAACTGCTTGTCGGGGCTGCACTCGGCGGCGTTCATGAAGATCAGGCTGGTGGCACCCGCCCGCTGGGAAATGCTCAGGGCGTTGTAGTTGTCGGAAAGGGTCTGCCATTCGGCAGCGGTATAGATGGTGAGGCAACGGTGACCGCAGTTCACGCCCAGGGTCACATAGAAATTCTCTCCCAGTTCCCCCCGCAGCTTGGACGGGACGAAAAGACGGTTCTTCTCATCCAGCTTGGCGCTGTATTTGCCGATCATGTGCTCACCTCCATTCCCTTTTACTCCACTTTACTACCCTTTTACTCCATTTACAGACAGTATACTACCCTGTTCAAAAAAAATCAATCTTTTTTCGCTGATTTTTTTCGACACCACCCGCAAAACAACCCTGTTTTCCGCATTTTTGAACATCCGTTCTATAAAATTACGACTGAAAAACAATTTCACCATTCTCCAGACACAGCTTCAGCCGGGCAGGTCTTCTGCCGCAGCGCAGCAGGAAGCTGGCCAGGGGCCCCTCCACCTTGGACTGAACCAACCGCCGCAGCTGCCGGGCACCGTCCTTTCCCCGGCATCCGGCGCAGAGGAACGCCGCCAGTTCCTCTGGGATCTGCAGCTGGATCCCCATGACAGCTGCCCGCTCCTGAAGCTGCCGCAGGTACTTCCAGGCAATAGCCTCCATGGCTCCCTGCCCCAGGCTGTCGAACCGCACTGTGCAGTCCAGTCGCCCCAGAAATTCCGGCGTGAAGGCCTGCCGCAGGGCGGCATCCATCTCTGAATCCCTGCCCACGGCACAGAAGCCCAGGCCCTCACTACGCAGCTGGCTGCCCACGTTGGAGGTCATGACCACGATGGCATTTTTGAAGCTGACCCGCCGGCCTGTGGAATCCGTCAGGCACCCTTCCTCCATGATCTGAAGCAAAATCCCCAGCACGTCCGGGTGGGCCTTTTCCAGTTCATCCAGCAGCACCAGGCAATAGGGACGGCGGCGCACCGCCTCCGTCAGCTTGCCGCCCTCCTCGTAGCCCACATAGCCGGGGGGTGCGCCGATGAGCCGGGAAACGGACTGTTTTTCCATATACTCTGTCATATCCAGCCGGATCATGGCCTCCTTGCTGCCATAGACCTCCGCTGCCAGGGCACGGCAAAGCTCCGTCTTGCCCACGCCGGTGGGGCCGGTAAACAGCAGGCAGGCAATGGGCCGGTCCCCATCCCGAATGCCGGAATATCCCCGGCGCACCGCCTCCGCCACGGCGCTGACGGCTTTCTGCTGGCCCACCACCTGGCTGCTCAGCAGCCCTTCCAGACCCAGCAGCCGCTCCCGTTCCCCGGCAGTGAGCCGCCCCACCGGGATCCCGGTCCGTACCGATACCACCGCGGCAATGTCCTGCCCGGTAACGGCACGCCCCCGCCGCCCCTCAGCATTTTTCGCCGCCATTTGCTGCATCTTATCCCGCAGCTCCGCGGCCTTTTCAAACCGCCGCTCCCGAACGGCCTCATGGAGCTCCTGCTCCAGGGCCTTCCGGGCTGCGCCGCCCTTCCCCTGCTGCAGCTCCTCCATCCTGGCACGGGCTGCTCCCTCATCCAGCAGGTCGATGGCCTTATCCGGCAGGTACAGGTCCAGCAGATACCGCACCGAAAGCCGCACCGCCTCCTTCAGGGCATCCTCCTGGATCCGCAGGTGGTGGTGCCGCTCCAGTCCCGGTTTCAATGCCCGTAAGATAGCAAGGGTGGTCTCCTGCTCCGGCTCCTCCACCACCACAGGGCGGAACCGCCGTTCCAGGGCTGCGTCCTTTTCAATATAGCGGCGGTATTCGTCCCGGGTGGTGGCCCCCAGCATCTGCAGCTCTCCCCGGCCCAGGGCGGGCTTGAAGATGTTGGCCGCATCGATGGCTCCCTCCGCCGCGCCGGCCCCAACGATGGTGTGCATCTCATCCACAAAGAGGATCACATCCCCGCTGCGGCGGATCTCCGCCAGCACATCCCGAAGCCTCTCTTCAAATTCGCCTCGGTACTTTGTGCCAGCCACCAGATTTGCCATATTAAGACTGATCAGCCTCTTATCCTTCAGCTGGGGCGGCACATTCCCCGTAGCCATTCGTTGGGCC
>JAXJVC010000228.1:0-5690 GCA_036308745.1 Oscillospiraceae bacterium
CCTTTGATCAACGCGGTGATGGCCGCTTCCCGGTAGCCAAACACCATTTTGCTGTGGTATAATTTATCCGGGGCATAACCCCAGGAGATACAGGCATTCGCGCCCTCGCCGGACTCCCAGCGGAGAAATCCGTCCAACGGGAGCCGCCTACATTCTAGAATTCCGGCTTTCTCAGGGGAAGGCCCCGGGGAGGTGCCGAAGACCCGCAGCCCGGAAATCCGCGCCGTCTGATGATAGGGCAGTTCCGTCACCGTCAGACGGATATATCTCACCTGAACCCCTTCCTCCTTCATCACCAGATCGTGGGGAAGATCCGTATCGCAGGCTCGCTTATCTTCCAAAATACCCCATGTTTTGCCATCCAAAGATGCTTCCAACAGCCAGCGGGTGTGAAGCGGCCGATCCTCAATGACCCGGGGAACCCCCAGGAACTGGCTCCACACTGCGTCTACTTTGGGTTTCACCCGGAGGGAATCATCGGCAAAGTTCACCTGTACCGCGTGAACCATGCAGCTTTGCTCCAGATCCAGGGTCAGCTGGGGACAGGGGTCGGAATCGTCCGCGCTCCACCAGGAGCGGATATTCTCATCCACAGCCCACTGCGGACGCACTCCTGAGCTTGCGTGGACAGGTTTGCCGTAGGAAAGCAGCATCCATTCCGGGTCAGACCAGACGGGTGCGTCCATGGCGCGGGGCCAGTCACCGAAGCGCTGGTCGCAGTACAGGACCCCATCGCTGTCAAATCCGGCCTTCCAAAGACCAAGCCGACGTTCGTAGGGATGGGTACAGCTGATCCGCAGGGTGTCCGCATGCCAGTAAGTACCATCCTGCGCTTTTAAGGTAGAACCGTGACCGGAGCCGGTGATAAACCCACCGGGCTGGAAGGAATAGGGATTGCTCGATGCAGGCTGATAGGAGCCAAGAGGCGTGTCCGCCACATAGACCCCATCGGAATAGACGTTGAATTCCGTTCCCGGCGCGGCGTACTGTAAATAATATTTTCCCTTGTGTTTGGTCATCCACGCCCCTTCAATGTAGGGGGCAGTTCCGTTGGGTCGGTTATTTTCACCGAAGCGTTCAAAGCCGTGCCGTTCCGGCTGGCCCCAGATCAGCCCCACAGGGGCACAGAGGGGCTTCATGGTTCCTTTTTCCAGTTCCACGCCCCAGATTGGGGACGTATTGGTGCAGCCCCAGAAGAAATACAGCCGCCCGTCCTCATCCTGAAATAAATGAGGATCCCAGAATTCAAAGCTGGCCGGAACCTTTTCAAAGGGGACATGGACGGGATCGGGACTGTGGTAGAACGCGCCGTTCATACCGCCTCTGGAAGCGGAAAACCAAAGCTCTCCGTCAATGACGCACACATCCGGTGCGTAGTCATGGATGGGGATCTCCGCCGTGAAGGGGTGAAATTCCCAGCCACACAAATCTGTACTTGTGAAGAAGCCTCCGGTCATAGACGGAAACAGCCAGTAGCGGTCTTTGAAAAAGATCAGGCTGGGGTCAGCTGCCTCCCGGAATGCGGTATCCACCCCATTGCGGACGGATAACTGATACTTGTAGGGAAGATTCAATGGATTGCAGTAGTATTTCATAACGGTTCCCCCTCAAATATGGTCTGCCGTTGCCGCGTAGCTGTCCTGTTTCTCCGCGGCGGGAACCCAGCTGTCATCGAAATGAATGATAACCCCGGTATCCGCCAAGGCTTTTTGCAGCTTCTCAATGGGGATATTGGCAATGGGAACATCATGGGTAGCTGCCAGAGCGGCGGCAATCCCCGCTGCCTGACCGGTGAGGACCGCCGGGGGGATGACCCGCAGCACATCCCAGCCCCAGCCGGAGGCGGAGGCGCTTCGGCCGCAGGTAATCAGATTGTCAAACCCATCCTTGACCAGAACTCCGTAGGGAACCTCGTACAGCCTGTCCCGGTATTCAAAGTCGCAGATGGTGCCGATGGAGGTGGCGCAGTGTTTGTAGCAGTCCTCCCCGGTCAATGTCGCGTTTCCCTGAATGCGGCGGGCGGTGCGCAGTTGGGGGATGCCGGGAAGCATGTGAATATTCTGCTCCATGCCGCAGTTTGCGCTTTCCTTTTCATACATCCGCAGTTGGTTTTCCTGCAAATACTGATTGATGGTTTCCATATCGCAGCCCACATAGGGCGATTTCCCCTCGGGCTGGAACTGTCCGTGGAGATTCGCGGCGCCGCCGTAGGGATGGTAGTAGGCAAGGAAAATGTTCTTCTTCTCCACAGCTGCCCGGCAGCCGCCAAGGGTGATGCCCTCGCCGTAATAGGTGAAGAAGTTTTCCCCATCGGTGGTGGGAACCCCGGCCTGCTTCATGATGGAGGCGTCGCCGGTGGCATCCACCAGAACGCCGCAGGGATAAAACCGCCGGCCGGATTTTCCGTCGATGATCACGCCCGCGCAGTGCCCTCCCACCATGACCGGGGCGGAAACCAGCGCGTCATAGAGGATCTCCACGCCTTCATCCGTCAACAGTTTCAGCAGGGCCAGAGAGAACATCCCGCCAGAAAACCAGGTATCGCTGCGCTGGGTGGTTTCGTGCTCCGGCTCTCCCTGCTTCCAATCGGGATAGAGGGTGTTGAAGCTGTGAGCCAGAGAAAGCCGCAAAAGCTCCTGCGCCATGCCCCTGATGATGTATTTTCCCCGGCCGTTGCACAGGGGAACCCAGTAGTTCACCAGGCCGGAGGTCGCCAGCCCTCCCAGAACGCACTGCCCCTCCAGCAGCAGTACGGACAAGCCCTGCCGCCGCCCGGAGAGCGCCGCTGCCACGCCGGATACACCGCCGCCGCAGACGATCAGATCGTATTTCTTTGCCACAGGAATCCTTTCCTGCCATTTCAAATCTTCCATGGAGCCACATCCTTTCCAGGTCTCATTATAGCAGATGAAACCGAATCGGTGGTAGTGCGCTTTTGATACTTTTTTACGAATTCTTTACCCGTAAAGGACGGTTCTCTTTACAAAGTGACGAAACCCATTATATAATCCAAACAGAAAGCCGGAGGAACACAATATGGCGAATCAAAAAACCTTTTCACTTGTCAGGCGTTTGACCAGCACGGTTTTGATCTTGCTGCTGGTTTTGCTGGTGATTCAGATCACCGGAACCCTGTGGGGACGATATATGGTCACACAGGAGCTGTACTCCTCCGCACAGAATAATGTCAATTATCTTCGGGATACCTTTGAGGAAAATGTCCAGCAGATTCAGCGGGAAATGACCAACCAGCTATTTTATCAGGATAGTCCGCAGTTGATTACCTTTTACACCCAGCTTCGCATGGGCTCCTTTTCCACCAACGCCCATTATCACTGGGAGCTGAACCAGTTGAAGCTGGAGCTGAATGTGGCCCAGCAGATGAACGCCATGATTGGCGGAATGGACATTTACTTCCCCAAGCTGGAGCGCGCGCTGTCCGTCAGGCAGAGAGCCATTTCCCTGAATGCGGCGGCCTATGCGGATATTCAGAATATATACGCCGCCTTCCGGGAAACAGGCTTTCGGCTGACCCGAATGGATGATGTGTTTTTTATCCCCTGCTATTATCCCATCGGCGGCACTTCTGCGGAGAGCGGACATATTTTGATTGCGCTGCGGCTGGACGAAGGGAAGATTCAGGAAATTCTCTCCTCCTTCAATACTTTTTCAGGAAAGAACGCACTGCTCTACCATTATGCCTCCGATACCTGCATCACAAGCCTGGGCAGCGTTCAGTTGCAGCCCCAGGAACTTCAGGCACTGCTGACCAGCCACGCAAAGACGGACACCCAGCGACAGATCGCCATAGATGGCGTGCGTTATCTTGCCATGTGTGCCTACAGCAAAACGCTGGATTGTTCCTTTGTGCAGCTGATCCCCGAAAGCCAGATCAGCAGCGTTCCCAATATCCTGCTGATTAGCACACTGGTTTTCTTTGTGGCGATGCTGACGGTTGTTATGCTGATCCTGCAATCCTTCCACAAATACGTCAATCGCCCGGTTCAGAGTTTGATCACAGCCTTTGACAAGGCGGGACAGGGCGAGTTCGCCGCAAGAGTGGCGCCCCAGAAGTCTCAGGAATTTGCCGCCCTGGCCAACGGATTCAACCAGATGACCACAAAGCTGGAAGAACTCATCGATACCAACTACCGGCAGACCATCACGTTGCAGCAGGCCCAGCTGAAAACATTACAGGCCCAGATCAATCCCCACTTCCTTTACAACAGCTTCTTTTTCCTCCGTTCTATGCTGGAGGACGAGGAAACGGAGGTGGCGGCGGAGTTCGCCGGGTATCTGGGGAAATACTTCCGATACATCACCAAGGCGGACAGCAATCTGCTGACCCTGGAAAATGAATATGACCACGCCATTACCTATTTGAAGATTCAGCTAATGCGCTTCGGGCAGACCATCCGGGCGGAGGTTCCCGAGATTCCGGAAGCCCTCCGATGCAAGAGCGTTCCCAAGCTGTTTTTACAGCCGGTGCTGGAAAACTGCATCGAGCATGGCATGGGCGGCTCGGCAGATCAGGCCCGGATCCGCATCTCCTTCCAGATCCGGGAGGGCAGCGCTTCTGTAGTGGTGGAAAACAGCGGAGACGGCATTGCGCCGGAAATGCTGTATGAGCTTCAGCAAAAGCTGAATTGCTCCACCGATGACAGTCAGACCAGCGGCCTGACAAATGTCCACAGGCGGTTAAAGCTGTTCTTTGGAGGCGCCGGCGGCGTAGAGCTTGCAGCCAGTGATTTGGGCGGTCTGAAAGTCATCCTGAAGATAGGAGAAACAGAAACATGATCTTTCAAATCCTGATTGTAGATGACGAGCCTCATGTTGTGGATGCCATCCGGGGCATTTTGGAGCAGGAACCGGCGGTGGATATGGAGATTCATACCGCGTTCCGGGGGCAGCAGGCGCTGAAAATATGCCAGCAGTACCCCATTCAGCTTTTGATTACGGACATTCGGATGCCGGACATGAGCGGTCTGGAGCTGGCGAAGGTCGTAAAGGAAAACAATCCCGACTGCAATGTGATCCTGCTCACTGCCTATTCAGATTTTTCCTATGCCTATGAGGGGATCCGCCTGCAAGCCTCCGATTACATTCTAAAAGCCGAGGATCGGGAGGTTATCCGCAGCCGGATTTTTCAGGTGCTGGCCCGGATGGAGCAGGATCTGCGGAAGAAGTCCTGGCTGGGGATTCCGGAGGAAACCGATCCCATCGCAGATCGGCTGATGAAGAAGCTGCTGGTTCCTCAGCGTGCTTCCAGTCAGGAGGAAGCCTTTTCCCTGCTGGGATTCGGGGAGAGCAGCTTCCCTCTGCTGCTGACAGCGGTGAAGGTTCCCGCTTCTGAAAAGATTCAGCCAAAGATCCTGCAAAAAGCCCTTCTGCGATATTTCCCCGGGAAGATCCAACGGCTGTGTCATACCACCCCGGCGGATCATATCGCCTGCTTTGTGCTGGCGCTGGACAAAACCGGCTTTTCCATTACCAACACCTGGCTTATGGTGACCATGGAGCGGATTCAGGCCGTGTTTACCGCCACCACCCAGACAGCCTGTGCCATTCTCTACAGCTATCCTGTGGAGAGTCTGGATCAGCTGGCAAAAAAATACCACATTGCCATGGAATCCATGGAAGGACAGACGCTGACTGACTGCGTGCAGGTGATTTCCGACCTTCGGAAGGAA
>JAXJVC010000229.1:0-2669 GCA_036308745.1 Oscillospiraceae bacterium
CCTTTGATCAACGCGGTGATGGCCGCTTCCCGGTAGCCAAACACCATTTTGCTGTGGTATAATTTATCCGGGGCATAACCCCAGGAGATACAGGCATTCGCGCCCTCGCCGGACTCCCAACGGAGAAAGCCATCCAGAGGAAGCCTTCGGCATTCCAGAACCCTCGCCTTTTCGGGGGGCTGTCCCTGAGCAGTTCCGAAGACCCGCAGCCCGGAAATCCGCGCCGTCTGATAATAGGGAAGCTCCGTGACCGTCAGACGGATATATCTTGCCCGAACCCCTTCCTCCTTCACCACTAGATCGTGGGGCAGGTCTGTATCGCAGGTTCGTTTATCTTCCAAAATACCCCATGTTTTTCCATCCGCAGACCCTTCCAGCAGCCAGCGGGTGAAAAGCGGCCGATCCTCAATGACCCGGGGAACCCCCAGGAACTGGCTCCACACTGCGTCTTTTTTTGGTTTCACCCGGAGGGAATCGTCGGCAAAGTTCACCTGTACCGCGTGAACCATGCAGCTTTGCCCCAGATCCAGGGTCAGCTGGGGACAGGGGTCGGAATCGTCCGCGCTCCACCAGGAGCGGATATTTTCGTCCACAGCCCACTGCGGATGCGCTCCCGAGCTTGCGTGGACGGGTTTGCCGTAGGAAAGAAGCATCCATTCCGGGTCAGACCAGACGGGCGCGTCCATGGCCCGGGGCCAGTCACCGAAGCGCTGGTCGCAGTACAGAACTCCATCGCTGTCAAATCCGGCCTTCCAAAGACCAAGCCGACGTTCGTAGGGATGGGTGCAGCTGATCCGCAGGGTATCCGCGTGCCAATGGGTGCCGTCCAGCGCTTTCAGGGTGGAGCCGTGGCCGGAACCGGTGATAAACCCACCGGGCTGAAAGGAATAGGGATTGCTGACCGCCGGGCGGTAGGGGCCGAGCGGCGCGTCCGCAACATAGACCCCGTCGGAATACACATTGAATTCCGTTCCCGGCGCGGCGTACTGCAAATAGTATTTCCCCTTGTATTTGGTCATCCACGCGCCCTCAATATAGGGGGCAGTTCCGTTGGGGCGGTTGTTTTCACCGAAGCGCTCAAAGCCGTGCTGATCCGGCTGGCCCCGGATCAGCCCCACAGGGGCGCAGAGAGGCCTCATGGTTCCTTTTTCCAATTCTACGCCCCAAATCGGGGACGTATTGGTGCAGCCCCAGAAGAAATAGAGCCGCCCGTCCTCATCCTGAAATAAATGGGGGTCCCAGAATTCGAAGCTGGCGGGAACCTTTTCAAATGGGACATGGATGGGATCGGGACTGTGATAGAACGCGCCGTTCATCCCACCCCGGGAGGCGGAAAACCAAAGCGCTCCGTCAATAACACATACATCCGGCGCGTAGTCGTGGATGGGGATTTCCTCTGTGAAGGGGTGAAACTCCCAATCGCACAGATCTGTGCTCGTGAAAAATCCCCCGGTCATGGAGGGAAACAGCCAGTATTTCCCCTGAAAGAGAACAAGACTGGGGTCAGCCGCCTCCCGAAACGCGGTATCCACCCCATCCCGGACAGACAGCTGATATTGATAGGGAAGATTTAAGGGATTACAGTAATATTTCATATTCTTACCCCGCTTAGATGTGGTCTTTGGAGGCGGCGTGGCCGTCATCCGCCTCTTCCCGGGGAACCCAGCTGTCATCGAAATGAATGATCACGCCGGTATCCGCCAGAGCCTTTTGCAGTTTCTCAATGGGGACATCCGCAATGGGAACATCCTGCGCAATTGCCAGCGCGGCGGCGATTCCCGCGGCCTGACCGGTGAGGACCGCCGGGGGGATGACCCGCAGCACATCCCAGCCCCAGCCGGAAGCGGAAGCGCTTCGGCCGCAGGTGATCAGATTGTCAAACCCATCCTTGACCAGAACCCCGTAGGGGACTTCGTACAGCCGGTCCCGGAATTCGAAATCGCAGATGGTGCCGATGGAGGTATCGCAGTGCCGGTAGCAGTCTTCGCCGGTCAGTGTCGCGTTTCCCCGGATCCGACGGGCCGTGCGCAGCTGGGGGATGCCGGGAAGGGTGTGAATGTTCTGCTCCATGCCGCAGTTTCCGCTTTCCTTTTCGTACATCCGAAGCTGGTTTTCCTGCAAATATTGATTGATGGTTTCCATATCGCAGCCCATATAGGGGGGCTTCCCCTCGGGCTGGAACTGTCCATGGAGGTTGGCCGCGCCGCCATAAGGGTGGTAATACGCAAGGAAAATGTTCTTCTTCTCCACAGCCGCCCGGCAGCCGCCCAGGGTGATCCCTTCGCCGTAATAGGTGAAATAATTCGTTCCGTCGGTAACCGGAACACCCGCCTGCTTCATGATGGAGGCATCGCCGGAGGCATCCACCAGAACACGGCAGGGATAAAACCGCCTGCCGGATTTTCCGTCGATGATGACACCCTTGCAGTGCTTTCCTTCCATGACCGGGGCAGAAACCAGGGCGTTATAGAGAATCTCCACGCCTTCATCCGTCAACAGCTTCAGCAGTGCCAGAGAGAACATCCCGCCGGAAAACCAGGTGTCGCTGCGCTGGGTGGTTTCGTGATCCGGCTCTCCCTGCTTCCAATCAGGATAGAGGGTGTTGAAGCTGTGAGCCAGAGAAAGCCGCAAAAGCTCCTGCGCCATGCCCCTGATGATGTATTTTCCCC
>JAXJVC010000230.1:0-3350 GCA_036308745.1 Oscillospiraceae bacterium
ATCCGCAAGGGTGCCAGCGCTGAAGCCGACCGGCTCCGGGATATCATGGAGGGCGGCAGCGGCACCATCGCCGCCATCGAAGCCTCCGAGCGGGAAAAGACTGGCATCCGCACCCTGAAGGTGGGCTTCAACCGGGTGTTCGGTTACTATATCGAAGTTTCCAAGTCCTTTATGGACCAGGTCCCCGGACATTACGTCCGTAAGCAGACCCTTGCCAACTGCGAACGCTACATCACCCAGGATCTGAAGGAACTGGAAACCCAGGTTCTCACTGCCAAGGACCGGCTGACTGCCCTGGAATACCAGATTTTCACCCAGCTGCGGGAGCACCTTGCCCAGCAGGCCGCCCGGGTCCAGCAGACTGCCGCTGCCGTGGCTGCTGCCGATGCCCTGTGCAGCCTTGCCGCCGTGGCCGTCCAGCGGGGCTACTGCCGCCCGGAGATCACCCTGAGCCGGGAAATTTCCATCACCGACGGGCGTCACCCTGTGGTGGAAGCCATGCTGAAGGATTCCCTGTTCGTACCCAACGATACGAATCTGGGTGCTGACGACAACCAGGTATCCATCATCACCGGTCCCAACATGGCGGGTAAATCCACCTATATGCGGCAAGTCGCCCTGATCGTGCTGATGGCCCAGATGGGTTCCTTCGTCCCCGCAAGAAGCGCCAAAATCGGCCTTGTGGACCGGGTCTTTACAAGAATCGGCGCCAGCGACGACCTGGCTTCCGGACAGTCCACCTTCATGGTGGAGATGGCAGAGGTGGCCTCTATCCTGAAATATGCCACCGCCCGTTCCCTTCTGATTCTGGACGAGATTGGCCGGGGTACCTCTACATACGACGGCATGGCCATCGCCCGGGCGGTGCTGGAATACGCCGCCAACCCCAAGCGTCTGGGTGCAAAGACCCTCTTTGCCACCCATTATCATGAGCTTTCCACCATGGAGGACAAGCTCCCCAACGTAAAAAACTACAACATCGCCGTCAAAAAGCGGGGCGACCAGATGATCTTCCTGCGCAAGATCGTCCCCGGTGCCACCGACGACAGCTACGGCATCGAGGTGGCCAAGCTGGCAGGCATCCCCAATGTGGTCATCAGCCGGGCAAGAGAGATCCTGGCAGAGCTGGAGACCGAGGGCGGCGCCGTCCGCCAGCCCGCCGCTGTCCCAGAGCCTGAGGATCAGGTAAGCCTTCTGGACCTGACAGGCCAGCAGATCATTACCGCTCTCAGCGCCATCACCGTAGAAACTCTGACCCCCATTGAAGCTATGAATGAGTTGTACAAGCTGAAAAGAATGTTGGATTGATTTATGAAAAGAAACCGCAGTTTTTCCGGAAACCTTACCAATCAGGAAACCATCGGAGGGTTCGTATACCTGGTGTTTCAGCTGGTCTTTCTGCCCAGCGTTCTCACCTTTCTGAACCTGCAGCTTTCCCATCCCCTGAACGATGCCGAGCTGAACTTTCTGTTTTACCTGGTGAATTTCATTGCCATCTTGCTGGTCTTCCACGACTTTCTGGGCCGTGGGCTTCGTCAGGTGGGACAGCACCCCGCCATCTTCTGCCAGGCAGTGATTTTAGGTTTCGTTGCCTACTACGCCTGCAACTGGGCCACCACCTGGGTGGTTCGCCAGCTGGTGCCGGGTTTCTCCAATTACAATGACGCCGCCATCGTCGCCATGAGCAAGGGGAATTTCTTTCTCATGCTCATCGGAACCGTGGTTCTGGTCCCCCCTGTGGAAGAGTGCTTGTACCGGGGACTGATCTTCCGTAATCTCTACGGGAAATCCCGTTGGGCCGCCTATATCGTGTCCATTCTGGCCTTTGCCGTCATCCATATCATCGGCTATATCGGCCGGTACTCCGCCCTGGAACTGCTGATGGCCTTCCTTCAGTACCTCCCCGCGGGCTTGTGTCTCGCCTGGGCCTACACTAAGGCAGACACCATCTTCGCCCCTATCTTGATCCACGCCGCCATCAATTTTCTGTCTATTCACGCCCTGAGGTGATCCCATGCCGAAAATCATTCAGTTATCCCCCCATATCGCCAATCTGATCGCCGCCGGTGAAGTGGTGGAGCGTCCCGCTTCCGTCGTGAAGGAATTGCTGGAAAACGCAGTGGATGCCGGTGCCTCCAAGGTCACCGTTGAGATCCGGGACGGCGGCATGACCTTCCTCCGGGTAACGGACAACGGATGCGGTATGTCCCCCGAGGATGCCCGCACCGCCTTTAAGCGCCACGCCACCTCCAAGCTCCGCACCGCTGAGGACCTGGCCTCCATTGGGACCATGGGCTTCCGGGGCGAGGCCCTGGCCGCCATCGCCTCTGTCAGCCGCATCGACCTGATGACCAAGACCGCAGGCAGCATTTCCGGCACCAGTCTGCGCTTAGAAGCCGGTGAGATCACCGAAGAATCGGAGGCAGGCTGTCCCGAAGGCACCACCATCATCATTCGGGACCTGTTTTTCAACACCCCTGCCCGGATGAAGTTTATGAAATCCGACACCGTGGAGGGCGGCCGGGTAGCCGCCGCCGTGCAGATGCAGGCCCTGGCCCATCCTGAGGTAGCCTTCCAGTTCCTGCGGGACGGAAAACAGGTCCTGTCCACCCCCGGAACCGGGGGACTCCAGGCCGCAGTCTACTGCATTTATGGCCGGGAGTGCGCCCAGATGGTCAGTGTAAACAGCCGCTGGGAAAGCTACTCCCTGACCGGCTATGTCAGCAAGCCCACCGATGCCCGGCCCAGCCGCAGTCTGCAAACCTTCTTTGTCAATAACCGCCCGGTAAAGTCCAAGCTGCTGATTGCTGCTTTGGAGGAAGCCTACCGGAACCAGATCATGGTGGGCAAATTTCCCGCCTGCGTTCTGCACCTGACTCTCCCCGCCAACGCAGTGGATGTCAACGTCCATCCCGCCAAAACCGAGGTAAAATTTCTGTCGGAAAAGGCGGTCTTTGACTGCATCCACTATGGGGTTCTGGGCGCCCTGAACAAGCAGCCCGACCGCCCTCAGGTGCAGTTTAAGAAGGCATCGATAGAATCTAATGTAGGGGGCGATGCCCACATCGCCCCGCCACCCCCTCAGTCACCTTCGGTGACAGCTCCCCCAAAGGGGGAGCCAAGGGTCCCGAAAAAAGAGAACTTCTTCCGTACCATGACGGCAGAGGAATACAAAACCTTCTCCACCGCTTTGAAGGACGCTCCCCAGCCCAAAAGGGAAGCTGCTGCCGCCACCGTCAGCAAGCTGGAGCGTCCCGCCAATATGCCCCTGCGGGAATTCGTGATGATCCCCGGGGTCAAGGAAGCGGCGATTCCTGTGGTGACTGCGCCTAAAAAGCCCGCCCCTGTAG
>JAXJVC010000231.1:0-3706 GCA_036308745.1 Oscillospiraceae bacterium
GGATGGCAATCTCGCCATCAAAGCCGCAGCACTGGCAGTAGTCAGACTTGGTGTTCAGCTCGGCATACATGATGTTGTCGTAGATGAACTGCATAACTTCCAGAACGGCATCGATGTTCTGCTGCATATTGGGCACCTCCACATAGGAAATGGCGCCGCCGGGGGAAAGCTGCTGGAATTCTGCCTCAAAGCGCAGCTTGGTAAAAGCATCGATGGGCTCGGACACATGGACGTGGTAAGAGTTGGTAATGTAGCTCTTGTCCGTAATACCGGGGATCATACCGAATCGGTTCTGCAGGCACTTGGCAAACTTGTAGGTGGTGGACTCCAGAGGCGTACCATACAGGGAGAAATCCATGTTATGCTGTGCCTTCCAGCCCTTGCAGGCATCGTTCATATGCTGCATCACCTGAAGTGCGAAGGGCTTGGCCTCCTCATCGGTGTGGGACTTTCCGGTCATGTACTTGACGCACTCGTAAAGGCCGGCGTAGCCCAGGGAGATAGTAGAGTAGCCGCCGAAAAGCAGTTTGTCGATGGGTTCGCCCTTGGGCAGTCGTGCCAGAGCGCCGTACTGCCACAGGATGGGGGCGGCATCGGACAGGGTGCCCTTCAGTCGCTCATGGCGGCACAGCAGAGCCTGATGGCACAGTTCCAGACGCTCATCAAAGATCTCCCAGAACTTGGTCACATCCCGGCCGGAGGACAATGCCACATCCACCAGGTTGATGGTGACAACGCCCTGGTTGAAGCGGCCGTAATATTTGGCCTGGTTGGTTTCGGGATCCACGTAGGGGGTAAGGAAGGAGCGGCAGCCCATGCAGGTATAGCAGTGGCCCTCGCCGTTCTTGTCCACCTTCAGCTCCAGCATCTTCTTTTCGCTGATGTAGTCGGGAACCATCCGCTTGGCGGTGCATTCGGCAGCCAGACGGGTCAGGTACCAGTAAGGCGTACCCTCCCGGACATTATCCTCTTCCAGGACATAGATCAGCTTGGGGAAAGCAGGGGTGATCCACACACCCTTCTCATTCTTTACGCCCTCGTAACGCTGGCGCAGGGTCTCCTCGATGATCATGGCCAGGTCCTTCTTCTCCTGCTCGGAGCGGGCCTCATTCAGGTACATGAACACGGTGATGAAAGGTGCCTGACCATTGGTGGTCATCAGGGTCACCACCTGGTACTGGATGGTCTGAACACCACGGCGGACCTCCTCACGGAGCCGGTCCTCTACCACCTTGGAGATAGCCTCCTCGTTGGCCTGAATGCCGAAGACCTGCATTTCCTTTTCCACGGTCTTGCGGATCTTCTCCCGGCTGATCTGAACAAAGGGAGCCAGATGGGTCAGGGAAATAGACTGGCCGCCGTACTGGTTGGAAGCCACCTGAGCAATGATCTGGGTAGCAATGTTGCAGGCGGTGGAGAAGGAATGGGGCTTCTCAATGAGGGTACCGGAAATGACCGTACCGTTCTGCAGCATATCCTCCAGATTCACCAGGTCGCAGTTGTGCATATGCTGGGCGTAATAGTCAGAATCGTGGAAGTGGATGATACCAGCCTCATGGGCAGCTACGATTTCCTTGGGCAGCAGGATCCGGGCGGTGATATCCTTGGAAACTTCACCTGCCATATAGTCACGCTGGACCGCGTTGATGGTGGGATTCTTGTTGGCGTTCTCCTGCTTGACCTCTTCGTTGTTGCATTCGATGAGGCTCAGAATCCGGTCGTCGGTGGTGTTGGACTGCCGGGCCAGGCTGCGGATATAGCGGTAAGTAATGTATTCCTTGGCAACTTCAAAAGCGCCGTGGGCCATGATGGACTTTTCCACCAGATCCTGAATTTCTTCCACGGAAGGGCTGCGGCCCATTTCCTCGCAGGCGATCTGAACGCTCTGGGAAATGCGCTCGATCTGCAGAGGGGTCATGCGGACTTTTTCCTCCACCGCCTGGTTTGCCTTGGTCACGGCATTCATGATTTTTTCGATGTCAAATACGACTTCTGCACCGTTTCTCTTAATGATCTTCATAAGGTTCCTCCTTGGGGTCTCGTGTCATACAATATCTTATGCACGCCCTATTATACTAGATATTGTGTTTTTGTCAATACCCATACACAAAATATAGTGGCGTGCATTTCCAGCGAGAAAAGTTGCCAATTCTCTTCCCCCTCCCTTCCTTCCGGTCCGGGGAGGAAAGTTACGTTTTTCTTATGATGAGCAAAATAAAGGTTTGAAAACCCGGAGAGAATATAGTATAATCAAGTAAACTCCCCTTTACATAACTTCGCCCGTTTTTGCGGCAAAAACAAAAAGGAGAATAACCATGAAAGAAACTTTCGGCATTTTGCCCTCCGGTGAAAATACTTCCATCTATACCATATCTTGTGGTGGTCTGACCGCTGCTGTCACAGATTACGGCGCTGCCCTTGTCAAGCTGCTGGTTCCGGACCGGGACGGAGTCCTGGCAGACGTGGTCCTAGGCTATGACGACTGCAACGGCTACCGCACCGGCACCTGCTTTCTGGGCGCCACCGTAGGCCGCAGCGCCAACCGGATCCAGGGTTCCTCCTTCTCCATCGGCGAAAAGACCTTCACCATGACCCCCAACGAAGGCGCTAACAACCTCCACTCCGGCCCGGACTTTTACCACAACCGGATGTGGAAGGTCCTGTCCCACGATGAAGACGCCATCACCCTGGAACTGCGCAGCCCCAACGGTGACCAGGGCTTCCCCGGCAATGCCGTTATCAAGGTTACCTACCAGCTGGACAGCGAAGGCGGCCTGCACATCATCTACGATGCCATCTGCGACCAGGATACCATCTTCAATCTGACCAACCACAGCTACTTTAACCTGGCAGGCCAGGACAAGGTAGATGCCGCCATGGACCAGATTCTGTCCCTCCCCGGACGTTTCTTCAACCCCGACAATGCCGAAAATATCCCCACCGGCGAGTTGCGCAGCGTCGCCGGCACCCCCATGGATTTCCGCAGCCCCAAGCCCATTGGCCGGGACATCAACGAAGACTACGACGCGCTGAACCTCCAGGGCGGCTATGACCATAACTGGGAAGTTTTCTGCAATCCCTGCGCCCAGCTTTCCGACCCTGAATCCGGCCGGATCATGGCCGTCTACACTGACTGCCCCGGTGTTCAGTTCTATGCCGGCAATTTCCTGAAGGAAACCGGCAAGGGTGGCGTCTATTACGGCAAGCGCAGCGGCATCTGCCTGGAGACTCAGTACTATCCCGATTCCATCCACCATTCTGAGTGGCCCCAGCCCATCACAAAAGCAGGCAAAAAATATCACAGCGAAACAGTGTACCGCTTCACCACCGTTCAGTAACCTGTGGAGTGCGAAGAGTGGCGTTTTCCGTAGGATCAAAAATTTCCGCCACTTACCGCCTTAATCTCGACAGTAAAAACGCAGCCGCCTACATCATCGTAGGCGGCTGTTTCCATCTATTCGGCAAATGGGAATTTGGCGGCCAGTGGCCGCTGACAATGCGTTACGGACCGCGTCGGTCAATCATCATCTTTTGGGCCCCTCGACCGGTCGCTTGCCTTGCTCTGCGTATGGAATTCGGTAAATTGGAATTTATCAGTCTAACGCAACAAGGTCAGACTTTTCATAACGATTGTGTCCTTGCAAACTCTTTTTATATTTCCAACATGTAATAGCTTCATCCAAACTTCTTCCCTGATTATCTTCGA
>JAXJVC010000232.1:0-9958 GCA_036308745.1 Oscillospiraceae bacterium
ATGGTCCGCCAGTGGCAGACCCTGTTCTTCGACAAGCATTACAGCAACACCATGCTGGACAAGCGCCAGACCGATTTTGTAAAGCTGGCAGAGGCCTTCGGCGCGGAAGCCAGCCGGGCCCTGACCCTGGATGAGCTGGAGGATTCCCTGCAGAAGGCCTTCGCCTGCGACGGTCCCTACCTCATCGACTGTGCCATCGACAAGGACGAGTTCGTCCTGCCCATGCTGCCTCCCGGCGGTTCTATGGATGATATCATTGTAAGGATCGGAGACTGACATGAAAAAATTTACCATTGCCATTCTGGTCAACAACCAGTTCGGCGTTCTGAACCGGGTCACCAGCATGTTCCGCCGCCGCCAGTTCAATATCACCTCCCTGACCGTCAGCGAGACGGAGTCCGAGGACTTTTCCCGGATCACCGTCCTGTTCGAGGGTGACGAGATCAAGAAGGAGCAGCTGATCAACCAGCTCTATAAGCTTCCCGATGTCTGTTCCGTTGCCGAGCTGGACACCGCAGACACCGTCAACCGGGAGCTGCTGCTGATCAAGGTGAAGAATGACCCCGAAGCCCGGGGCGATATCCGCTCCGCCTCCGATGCCTATGAGGGCAAGGTGGTGGACTACACCAAGGAATCCATCATGATCCAGATGGTGGGCGACAGCCGCAAGATCGACAATTTCATCGACCTGATGCGGGACTTTGAGATCATGGAGATCTGCCGTACCGGCATCGTCTCCCTCCAGCGGGGCAGCACCACCATCCGCCGGGTGACCAATCTGTAATACTTATTTTTCATTCTATATACAACAACGAAAGAGGTAATTTTCATGGAAAACCGTATTTTTTATCAGCAGGACTGTGACCTGCAGAAGCTGAGCAACAAGACCGTCGCCATCATCGGCTACGGCTCCCAGGGCCATGCCCATGCGCTGAACCTGAAGGAGAGCGGTGTCAACGTCATCGTAGGCCTGTACAACGGCTCCAAGAGCTGGGCCAAGGCAGAGGCTCAGGGTCTGACTGTCATGACCGCTGCCGACGCTGCCAAGGCTGCTGATGTGATCATGATCCTGATCAACGATGAGAAGCAGGCCAAGCTCTACAAGGAATCCATCGAGCCCAATCTGACCGAGGGCAAGACCCTGGCCTTCGCCCACGGCTTCAACATCCACTTCGGCTGCATCAAGCCCCCCAAGAACGTCAATGTCATCATGATCGCTCCCAAAGGTCCCGGCCACACCGTCCGCTCTGAGTACCAGGTGGGCAAGGGTGTTCCCTGCCTGATCGCTGTCCACCAGGACGCCACCGGCGATGCGCTGGACATCGGTCTGGCCTATGCTCTGGGCATCGGCGGCGCCCGCGCCGGCGTTCTGGAAACCACCTTCCGTACCGAGACTGAGACCGACCTGTTCGGTGAGCAGGCTGTCCTCTGCGGCGGTGTCTGCGCTCTGATGCAGGCTGGCTTCGAGACCCTGGTGGAAGCCGGTTACGACCCCAGAAACGCTTACTTCGAGTGCATCCACGAGATGAAGCTGATCGTGGACCTGATTTACCAGTCCGGCTTCAGCGGCATGCGCTACTCCATCTCCAATACCGCTGAGTACGGCGACTACATCACCGGCCCCAAGATCATCACCGACGAGACCAAGAAGTCCATGAAGAAGATCCTGAAGGACATCCAGGACGGCACCTTCGCCAAGGACTTCCTGCTGGATATGTCCGATGCCGGCGCACAGGTCCACTTCAACGCTATGCGCAAGCTGGCCTCCGAGCATCCCGCTGAAGTTGTTGGCGAGGATATCCGCAAGCTGTACAGCTGGAGCGACGAGGACAAGCTGATCAACAACTAATTAACGTTCCGTAGGGGAGGGTTTTCAACCCTCCCTTAACGTGCAATCAGGAAAATCTTTTTTGTAGGGGAAGGTCTTGACCCTCCCGCCAAAAACTTCACACAGAAAGCAGGAATCCTGTTATGATGAAAGACAAGATCGTCAATGGTCCCCAGAATGCGCCCCACCGCAGCCTGTACCACGCCCTGGGTCTGACCCACGAAGAGCAGCAGCGTCCCCTCATCGGCATCGTCAGCTCCCACAACGAAATTGTTCCCGGCCATATGAACCTGGATAAAATCGTGGAGGCCGTAAAGCTGGGCGTTGCCATGGCCGGCGGCACCCCCATCGTCTTCCCCGCCATCGCTGTCTGCGACGGCATCGCCATGGGTCACGAGGGCATGAAGTACTCCCTGGTCACCCGGGATTTGATCGCCGACTCCACCGAAGCTATGGTCCGCGCCCACGGCTTTGACGGTCTGGTGATGGTGCCCAACTGCGACAAGAACGTTCCCGGCCTGCTGATGGCAGCCGCCCGGGTGAATATCCCCACCATCTTCGTCAGCGGCGGCCCCATGCTGGCTGGACGGGTGGACGGCAAGAAAACCAGTCTTTCCAGTATGTTTGAGGCTGTAGGCGCTTTCTCTGCCGGTAAGATCGACGAAAACCAGCTTCGCATCTGCGAGGAAAATACCTGCCCCACCTGCGGCTCTTGCTCCGGTATGTACACCGCAAACTCCATGAACTGCCTGACGGAAGTTCTGGGCATGGGTCTGCGGGGCAACGGCACCATTCCCGCCGTGTACTCCGCCCGTATTGAGCTGGCAAAGCACGCCGGTATGCAGGTAATGGAGCTGGTGAAAAAGAACATCCGTCCCCGGGACATTATGACAGAAAGCGCCATCCGCAATGCCCTGACTGCCGACATGGCCCTGGGCTGCTCCACCAACTCCATGCTCCACCTGCCCGCCATTGCCAACGAGTGCGGCGTGGACTTTAACCTGGACCTGGCCAACGAGATCAGCGCCAAGACTCCCAACCTGTGCCACCTGGCTCCCGCAGGCCCCACCTACATGGAGGACCTGAACGAAGCTGGCGGTGTCTACGCCGTGCTGAAAGAGCTGACCAAGCTGGATCTGCTGGATACCTCTGTTATGACCGTAACCGGCAAGACTATGGGTGAGAACATCGCCACCGCCGTCAACCGGGACACCTCCGTCATCCGAACCGTGGAAGATCCCTACTCCGCCACCGGCGGCATCGCCGTTCTCCGGGGAAATCTGGCCTCCGAGGGCAGCGTAGTCAAGCGCAGTGCAGTTCTGCCGGAAATGCTGGTCCACGAAGGCCCCGCCCGGGTCTTTGAGTGCGAGGAGGAGGCCCAGGCAGCCATCAACGCCGGCGCTATCAAAGCCGGTGATGTGGTGGTCATCCGTTACGAAGGCCCCAAGGGCGGCCCCGGTATGCGGGAAATGCTGAATCCCACCTCCGCCATCATGGGCATGGGCCTGGGCAACTCTGTCGCCCTGATCACCGACGGCCGGTTCTCCGGCGCTACCCGTGGTGCCTGCATTGGTCATGTCTCCCCCGAAGCCGCTTCCGGCGGTGTCATCGGTGTTGTCCGGGAAGGCGACATCATCTCTATCGACATTCCCAACAATAAGCTGGAGCTGAAGATCAGCGACGAGGAACTGGCAGAGCGTATGGCGAACTTCGTTCCGAAGAAGAAGGAGCTGTCCGGCTATCTGAAGCGTTATGCTGCTCTGGTCTCCAGCGGCGCGAAAGGTGCGATCCTGAACGTATGAGAGGCAACGAACTGCGGAATCTGAATATCCGACTCCATTCTCTGGCTATTTTCCAGACCCTTCTGAAAGACCCGGTGGTTAGCTCCCTGTGCAGCTACCTGGAAAGTCTGGAACAGGAGGATACCGCCGCTTCTGTGGCCCGGTATGCCGCCTTTGTAGCAAGCCTTTATACCACAGAGAAGCGGACCCTGGCAGGCTATATCCAGAGCATCGTCAACAATGACGAAAATGCCTACATCCGCATGATCGGCAAGGGCGCCCAGCCCTGGCCGGAGATGGATGCCGACGTCTGGGCAGAGCTGGAAATCCTGCAGGCCGTGGCTGACCTGACCCCGGAAGCCCTTCGGGAGGGTCTTTCCTGGGAAGGCTATCTTCCCGGCTTTGCCGTCAAGTCCCTGGACCTCACCGAAAGCTACCGGGAACGCTGTACCAACATCCATAAGTATGGCTACGGCATCTATGCCAAGTACCATATGTTCTACATCGGCCCGGATAACCGGATCATCCCCGTCCAGAACCCCGACCAGACCCGGCTCTGCTCCCTCATCGACTACAAGCGGGAGCAGCAGATCATTCTGGACAACACCCTGGCCCTGCTTTCCGGCAAGCCTGCCGCCAATATTCTCCTCACCGGCGATGCAGGCACCGGCAAGTCCTCCACCGTCAAAGCGGTGGTCAATGAGCTCCACCATAAGGGTCTGCGAATCCTGGAGGTCCGCAAGGAGCAGCTCCACGCCATCCCCGCCATTCTGGATGCCCTGAACACCAATCCGCTGAAGTTCATTCTGTTCATCGATGACCTGTCTTTCCAAAAGGACGATGACAATTTCAGCACCCTGAAGGCCATCCTGGAGGGCAGTGTATCCGCTAAGTCCCGGAACGTGGTGATCTACGCCACCTCCAACCGCCGCCATCTGGTAAAGGAGACCTTCTCCGGCCGGGAGGGGGACGATATCCACCGCAACGACACCATGCAGGAGATCATTTCCCTGTCCGAGCGGTTCGGCATCCAGGTCACCTTCCAGAAGCCGGACAAGAAGACCTATTTGGGCATCGTCCGCCATCTGGCAAAAGAACGGGGTGTCCAGATGGAGGAAGCCGAGCTGGATATGCTGGCAGAGCGCTTTGCTCTTGGACGGGGCGGCCGCTCCGCCCGGGCTGCTACCCAGTTTGTGGACAGCCTTCTGGCAAAATCGAACAATTCATAACCTTACCCCAGGCAGGACGGAGCAATCCGTCCTGCTTTTTTGCATTTTGCGACCTACAAACCGGTTTCCAAGGTTGCACTGCAGGGGAAAATATGCTATATTGTAGAATAGAATGGTTATAGTCTGCGCACTTCTCTGTGCAGGACTTTTTCGATAACAAGAGGAAAGAAAGAGGTGCGGTGTGTAATGCCTGATTGGATGGCTTCCCTGCCTAAGTTACAACCTGCATTCAGTGAAAACAGTGTCCCTGTGGTCTTCGCTGCAAACGATACCTACATCCCCATTTTTGCTGCCTGCCTGCACTCCCTGCTGGAGCACATCTCCGAGAATAACAACTACGATATCGTCTTGCTCAGCTCCGACATCCGGAAGGAAAACAAGGAACCCCTGCTTCAGATGGCGGCAGTCCGGCCCAATGTGTCCCTGCGGTTTTGTGATCCCAGCCACCTGATCCGGGATTATGACCTGCGGACCAGCGGCCACATCAGCGTGGAGACCTACTACCGCTTCTTGATCCAGGACGTGCTGCCCCAGTACGATAAGGTGCTGTATCTGGACTGCGACATCATCGTCATGGCAGACGTTGCGGAGCTTTACCGCACGGATGTGGAGGGTTACCTCCTGGCAGCTGTCCATGATGCAGACTTTTTGGGCCAGATTCACGGTGCCAACCGAAAGACCCAGAAGTATGTCCAGAAGAACTTCCCCATGAAAAACCCGGACAACTACTTCCAGGCTGGCGTTCTGCTGTTCAACGAGAAGGTGATCCGCAAAACCTATTCCCTGGACCAGTGGCTGACCTTCTGCACCACCCCCTACAAGTACCACGATCAGGATGTGCTGAATTTGTACTGTGAGGGCCGGGTCAAGTATCTGGATATGGCATGGAACGTGCTGACGGACTGCGACCATACCCGGATTTCTCAGGTGGTGGTCCATGCTCCAGCCCCTATCCGGGAGGAATACCATCGCGCCTATGCCGATCCCAAGATCATCCATTACGCCGGACATCTGAAGCCCTGGCACAACCCCAGCGAGGACCAGGCCCAGCATTTCTGGTCCGCTATCAAGAATACCCCCTTCTATGAAGAAGCCTTTTATTACATGATGCAGTGCGTTGCCAAAGAGCGGGTCCTGGAAGCCAACCGAAACCGTTCTCCCATCCGCAAAGTCTGGCGCTTCTGCAAACGAGTCTTCTGCCGGATCACCGGCAAACCTTATATTCCATGACGCGCCCCGGCGCAGAAAGGAGCAGGATATGCAGTTCGATTTTCAGCAGCAGCCGGGTCTGACCCGGTGGGACCGGGATCTGGTGACCAGTGACGAACCCCTGATTTCCATCATCACCCCCTATTATAACGGCGCTCAGCATATTCGCCAGACCTGCGCCTGTGTCCTGGATCAGACCTTCCCCTGGTTCGAGTGGATCATCGTGGATGACGGCAGTACCCGGGCGGAAGACCTTGCCCTTCTGGAGGAGATCAAAAAAGAGGATCCCCGGATCCGCATCTTCCACAAGGAAAACGGCGGCATTGCCTCTGCCCGGAATCTGGGTATCCAGAAAGCCCGGACCGAGTTGATTCTTCCCCTGGACTGTGACGACCTGATGGAACCCACCTACGCCGAATACTGCTGGTGGATGCTCCAGAAAAATCCCGGCGCCGCCTGGGCCTACCCGGACAGTGTGGGTTTTCAGAATCAGGAATACCTGTGGCACAAGGAATTTGACCCGGAGCTTCTGAAAAAGGAGAACCATCTCACCGCCACGGCCCTGATCCGCAAAGAAGCCCTGCTGGCCATCGGCTGTTATGATGAAAGCCACAAGCACTACAACGAAGACTGGTACGCCTGGCTGAAAATGGTGGCAAAGGGCGGCTACCCTGCACAGAGCTGCGGAGAATACCTGTTCTGGTATCGCCGCAACGACACTGGCGTTCTGTCCATCGTCACCGGTGATGAAGCTGTCAAAAAAAACAACCGGGAACTGATTTCCTCTGCCGCAGCGGAAGTGAAGAACCCCAAGCCTCCGGTGATCTATCCCCGGCCCTTCTATTGCAACTGGGCCCACCCCAGGCTATCCCCCTGGGACAAATGCATTTACCAAAACAAGCGCAAGATTCAGGTTGCCTTCCTGTTCCCCCATCTTGAAATGGGCGGCGCGGACAAGTTCAACCTGGATCTGCTGTCCGGCCTGGACCGGAACAAATATGACTTCGGCATCCTCACCACCACGGAAAACACCCAGCAGTGGCTCCAGGCCTTCCGGAAGGTGACCCCGGATATCTTTAACCTGGCAAATTTCTGTGAACCCCAGGATTACGCCGAGTTCATCAGCTATTACCTGACCAGCCGGAGGGTGGATGTGCTGTTCGTCAGCAATTCTTACCACGGCTATTACCTGCTGCCCTGGATCCGCCAGCACTTCCCCCACATCGCCATCGTGGACTATGTCCACATGGAGGAGTGGTACTGGCGGGGCGGCGGCTACGCCCGCACCAGTGCCATGGCCGCAGCGGTGACGGAAAAGACCTACGTCTGCAACAGCGCCACCAAAAACGTGATGTGCACCCACTTCCACCGGGATCCCGCCACCGTGGAGACTGTCTACATCGGCGTGGATGAAACCCATTTTGACCGGGAAAAAGTGGCTCCGGGTGGGCTTTACAGCCGCCTGTGCATCCCGGAAAGCCGCCCCATTGTCCTGTTTATCTGCCGCCTGCATCCCCAGAAGCGGCCCTTCCTGATGCTGCAGATCGCCAAAAAGGTGGCGGTCATCCGGCCCGACGTGGCCTTTGCCGTGGTGGGCAGCGGCCCTCAGGAGGAGGAGCTGCGCCGTCAGGCAAAGAACATGGGATTAACGGACCATGTCTATTTCCTGGGTGCCCACAAGGATGTGCGCCCCTTCTACCGGGATGCGAAGCTGACCCTGGTATGCAGTTTGAAGGAGGGCCTGTCTCTGACGGCCTACGAATCCTGCGCTATGGGGGTTCCCGTGGTCAGTGCCGATGTGGGCGGTCAGCGGGATCTGATCGACGGCACCGTGGGTGCCCTGATCCCCTGCCTGCAAAGCGACGAGACCGATATGGATAACCGCAGCTTCCCGGAGGAAGAGATAAACGCATACACCCAGGCCATTGTACGGTTCCTGGAGGACGATAAGCTGTGGGCAGAAGCCTCTAAGGCCTGCCGCAGCCGCATCGAAGCGGGCTTCACCATCCGCCGGATGATCGGCTATTTCGACAAGGAACTGGAGCGGCTGGTAACAGACGATGCTCTAAAAGCAAACCGCGCCGCCGTATCCCAGGCGCTGAAAGCCTGCGACCCCCTTGCGGCGGAAGTGTATACGATGGAAATGCAGCACGAAAGTATGGAAGTGTACTGCCGCTCCATTGCCGATAAAAACGTGCTGGTGGACTTTGTGAAGCGGGCCCTGCGCTGGGCCTGGCGAAAGGCGCAAAGCCTGCTGCACCGGATCTTGAGGAAATAACCATGGATGCTATGGAACACACCAATCTGGCGGCCGCCTATGAGCGGCTCCACCGGGACTATGCCTATCTGGACGGCCTGTACCGGGATCTGGAGAATGCGCACCGGGATTTGGAACAGGCCCATCGGGAACTGGAACAGGCTCACCGGGAGCTGGAACAGGCCCACCGGGCGCTGACCGCCCAGGACCGCAAAAAGGAAATACAGATCTGGCAGCAGCAGCTGGAACTGGAAGCCCAGCGCCAGGAGCTGGCCCATTTACGAAAGAATCCATAACGAGAGGAAGGGCAGGATACGATGTCTTTGAAACAAACAACGGTCACCGTGATTGTTCCGGTATACAACGTTCAGAACTATCTGGAAAAGTGCGTCCGTTCTATCCTGGCCCAGACTTTTTCTGATTTCGAACTGATCATGGTGGATGACGGCTCCACCGACGAAAGTCCCCGGATCTGCGACCAATTGGCCCAGGCAGATTCTCGGGTCACCGTGATCCACAAGCCAAACGGCGGTCTTAGCTCTGCCCGGAACGCCGCCCTGGACATCGCCCAGGGGAAATACATTGCCTTTATCGACAGTGACGACTATGTGGAGCCCCGCCTGCTGGAAAAGACCGTAGCCGCCATGGAAGCGGGTAACTATGATTGGTGTGCCTATGGAATGCGGAAAGAAGACACCCAGGGAAATCTCCTGGAGCCGGTGTGCTTTAAGCCCCAAACCCTGCGGATCGAAGCTGAGCAGGAGCGGATGTCCTTTCTGCTGAAAAACCTGCTGAACTACCGGATTGGCTGGGAAGCCTGCTCCCACCTGTACCGGGGCGACATCATCCGGGAGAATAAGCTCCGTTTCGTCAGTGAACGGCAGGTATTCGCGGAGGATCTGCTGTTTTCCTTTACCTACTGGCTCTACGCCGCCTCCTGCATCGTGCTGGAGGAGCCGCTGTACCACTATCTTCAGCGCTCCGGCTCCCTGATGGAAACAAGCCGGCACAGAAACATCCTGCCCCAGCTTCAGGACCTGACCCATGCCGCCTATGCCGCGGCTGAACGGGCTGGCTGCACCCATATCTGCCGGGATTTTGCTATAATCTATCTGCATCTTCTGGAGTGGCATACCCGCTTTCCCATCCGGGAACGGGGCGTCCCTTCCGTTATGCAGGAGCTGAAAACCCTGAACCACAACGCATTCCTGCCCCAGGACCCGCAAGCTCTTAAAACACTTTGGCAGGCTCTGATGGAGCGCTACGGAATGCTGGACGGCCTGGTCACCCTGGTCATCCGGAATCCGGAACAAATTCCCAGCCTGCTTTCCCAAAGCCTTCAGAAGCTGGATATCCTGCTGCTGACCCCCGCCCCTGTAGAGCTGCCTGATACCGACCTTCGGGTGCGTCAGGTGGTCTGCCGGGATATGACCCCCTCCGGGATCCTTCGCACCGCCTTCACCGAGGGCTGGGGCGAGTATCTCTGTTTCCCCGATCATACTGCGCCGCTGCCCTCCGCCCTGCTGGAGACCCTCAGCGACGCTGCCAAATATAACGACTGCAGTGCTGTTTTCCGCGCCTCCCGTTCCGCTGTCCTGGACCGGGATTCCCTGGCCCACCGCAGGGAATTTCGTGACCTGGTATGGAACCTGGG
>JAXJVC010000233.1:0-7471 GCA_036308745.1 Oscillospiraceae bacterium
CTACAGGCCCGTGCAATTCTTATCTTTTCTTCTACATGAATCTTTTTCCTTTTTGACATAGAAATACCCCCATAAGAAACAGTTTTCTTTTTCACTGTCTCTTATGGGGGTAGCATATCAAACTCCATGGGGGCGAAATTCATTTGCGGTGCTTATTCAGCGGTCTTCTTGGTTCTTCTGGCTCTGGGCTTCTTCACAGGAGCGGGTTCCTCCTGAGGCTCAGCGGGAACCTCTGCAACGGGCTCTTCCACAACAGGCTCTTCCACAACAGGCTCCTCGACAACAAACTGCTTGAACTCGCCTTCCTTCAGGACCATAGCGGTACGGGCAGGCAGATACAGGGAGATGTAGGAACCGCCCTCGTCGTTACGCTGGGCTTCGTAGGTGATGTGGTGGATCTGGCCCCAGCCGCCGTACTTCCAGTCGTCGGTGGTCATGGCCACGGTGTAGTCAGCGCAGTTGGGCAGGTTGACCTTCACATCGGTGTAGGAGTTCACAGGGCTGAAGTTGAAGGCGAACATCAGGCCCTTGCGGTAGAACACGATGACCTGCTGATCGGGCAGAGACAGGCGCAGATCGCCCATGCGCTGCTGGAACATCTTGTGCTCCTTGGTCAGGTGGATCATGTCCTCGTCAAAGGCGTTGAGCCACTCGTACTTCAGCTCAGGGTTGTTCTTCAGGCTCCACTGGCGGCGGCAGTAGTGGAAGCTCCAGCCGTTGCCCTCACGGGGGAAGTCGATCCATTCGGGATGGCCGAACTCGTTGCCCATGAAGTTCAGGTAAGCCTCGCCGGCGCCGGCCAGGGTGTACAGACGGATCATCTTGTGCAGGGCGATGGCGCGCTCGATGGAGCCGCTGTGGCAGTCCTTGCGCATATCGGTGTACATATTGGCACCTGCCAGACGGAAGATCATGGTCTGGTCGCCAACCAGGGCCTGGTCATGGCTTTCCACATAGGCCACGGTATCCTCGCCGGGGCGGCGCATACACATGCTGCACCACATACCGAAGATATCCCAGAACTCATCCTGGGTCTTGGAGGCTCTGACCCACATATCGGGCAGGCCCATGCCAAGACGGTAGTCGAAGCCAATGCCGCCGTCCTCGATGGGCAGGCACATACCGGGCATGCCGGACATATCCTCGGCGATGGTGATGGCGTTGGGATTGACCTGACGGATCAGCTCGTTGGCCAGCTGCAGGTAGGTAATGGCCTCGGTGTGGGTATTGTAGGAGAAATACTTGTCATTGGAATTGAAGTCGGTACCCAGGCCGTGGTCGTGGTACAGCATGGAGGTGATACCGTCGAAGCGGAAACCGTCGAAGTGGTACTCGGTCATCCAGAACTTCAGGTTGGAGAGCAGGAAGTGGATAACGCCGTCCTTGCCGTAGTTGAAGCACTTGGTGCCCCAGGCGGGATGGTCGCCCTTGCCGCCGTCATGGAAGAACTGCCAGGTGGTGCCGTCGAACATATTGATGCCCTCGGCGGTGTTCTTGACAGCATGGGAGTGAACCACGTCCAGCAGGACACGGATACCCATTTCGTGGGCCTTGTTCACCAGATACTTCAGGTCTTCGGGTCTGCCGAACCAGGAGGAAGCGGCGAAGAAACTGGAGACCTGATAGCCGAAGGAGCCGTAGTAGGGATGCTCCATGATGGCCATGAGCTGGATGGTGTTGTAGCCGGCCTTCTTGACATGGGGCAGAACGTAGTCGGCAAACTCCCGGTAGGAGCCTACCTTGCCGTCTTCCTGAGCCATACCAACGTGGGCCTCGTAGATGTACAGGGAATCCTCACCCTTGAAATCCTGGTCAGTCCAGTTGAAAACCTTGGCCTCGTCCACGACCTCAGCGCACCAGGTGATGGCGTAAGGCTCCTGGATTACCCGGCGGGCATACAGGGGAACGTGCTCGGTGCGGGTCATGTTGGCGTCCACAACGGTCTTGACGCGGCAGCCATCCCACAGGGCATTGTCACCCTCCAGGTACAGCTCCCAGTTGCCGTTGCC
Organism: Oscillospiraceae bacterium; assembly: GCA_036308745.1. Taxonomy (GTDB): domain Bacteria; phylum Bacillota; class Clostridia; order Oscillospirales; family Oscillospiraceae; genus Faecousia. Next base: position 2,010 of record JAXJVC010000233.1, read on the forward strand.
GATATTGCGCAGGGGATGGCTGGTCTGGTTCCAACCGTTAAATTCGCCTTCCAGATACAGCTGGTAAGCGCTGGGAGCCCATTCACGGTAAACCCAGCCGCCGGGTACCCGGTGGAAGCCGAAATATTCGTGGGCATTGGCGAAGTCATTCAGGGTCTGTCCCCATCCAAGCAGCCGCTCCTTGGTGGAATGGTACAGGTACATACGCAGGTCGATGTCACCGGAGAAAGGCTGGAGCTGGGGGTTCAGTTCTAAGATACGGTACATAATGTCTCCTTCCAGGCGTGTTTGTAAAATGCAGAAGAAGGAATCTTCCACACTATATTTTAGAAGATAATGGGGAACCTGTCAATTGCCATTTTGCACAGGATATGGATGTATATTTTTGTGGTATGGATTTATCGATTGCTATACAGAAAAACCTGCCGCATCCGTAGGAAGCGGCAGGGAAAGGAAGTCGGGAAATCAGCGGCAAAGCTCTTCTGCCAGGGCATCGATCTGGGCGATGCTGTCGGCATTCAGGGCAGAGAGGATCTTGACGGTGGTGTCGGTGAAGGTCAGGTTCTTGCTGCTTTCCAGCATCTTGCGCATGACCTTGGCGGCAACGGGTGCCCAGGAACCGTTCTCCATCAGACCGACGGTACGGTTCTGGTAGTTCCGCTCGGTGAGATGATGGATGTACTCCTTCATGAAGGGGAAGATGTCGCCGTTGTAGGTGGAGGTAGCCAGCACCAGCTTGCCGTAGCGGAAGGCATCCTCCACTGCTTCGTGCATATCACAGCGGGCCAGGTCATTCAGGGCGACCTTTTGACCCTTTTCTTCCAGCTTCTTTGCCAGCAGCTCTGCGGCGGCCTTGGTGTTGCCGTAGACGGAGGTGTAGGCCACGACAATGCCTTCACTTTCTACCCCATAGGAGGACCAAGTGTCGTACAGACCAATGTAGTAGCCCAGGTTTTCAGTGAGAACAGGTCCGTGGAGGGGGCAGATGATGGCAATGTCCAGACCGGCGGCCTTTTTCAGCAGGGCCTGGACCTGGGGACCGTACTTACCAACGATGCCGATGTAATAGCGACGGGCTTCACAGGCCCAGTCTTCCTCCACATCCAGAGCGCCGAACTTGCCAAAGCCGTCGGCAGAGAACAACACCTTGTCGCAGGAGTCATAGGACACGATAACCTCGGGCCAGTGGACCATGGGGGCGGTGACGAAGGTCAGGGTGTGCTTGCCCAGACCCAGGGTATCACCCTCACCAACCACAACCCGGCGGTCAGCATAATCAGTGCCGAAGAAGTTCTTCATCATGGCGAAGGCCTTTGCGGAGGATACCACGGTGGCCTCGGGATAGGCATTCAGGAAAATGTCGATGCTGGCAGAGTGGTCAGGCTCCATGTGGTGCACCACCAGATAGTCGGGCTTGCGGCCCTGCAGTTCGACCTCCAGGTTCTTCAGCCATTCCTGGGTAAAGTGGATGTCCACGGTGTCCATGACGGCGACTTTTTCGTCCAGGATCACATAGGAATTGTAGGCCATGCCGTTGGGGACATCGTACTGTCCTTCGAACAGGTCTACCTGATGGTCGTTCACGCCGATGTAACGGATATCATTGGTAATGGTCATAGATCTCATTTCTCCTGTCTGTCTTAAATATGCCCTCAGTATACACATATTTCCAAGGGATTTCGGTGACTATATCACAGAAAAAAACGCTGTCCGAGTATATTATCATCAAGGAAACCAAACACAAAACAGAAAGGGGCTTTCACCATGAAATATGTATGCGACGTTTGCGGATGGGTCTATGATGAAGCTGAGGGCTATCCCGAGGGTGGCATCGCTCCCGGAACCAAGTGGGAGGATATTCCCGGGGATTTTGAGTGCCCCTTGTGCAGCGTAGGCAAGGATATGTTCTCCGAGGACTGAGGGCAGCGGCGGCACGGCAGCTCTTTTGCCGTGCTGCTTTTTATTATAGCATAGAATTTGATAGATGAAAAGCGGATTTTCAAAGAAATGATCCAAGCAGAAACTTTTCGAATGGTGATATTCCAGCAGTTGGGTATTGCCGAAATGAAAACCATATGGTAAAATTTTAGAGAAATCAAATAACGGAGGTAAGACCTATGAAAAAGCTCTCCCTGATCCTGACCATTGCGTTGGTCGTAAGCCTGCTGGCAGGCTGTGCAGGCACCCCTGTGGTATACTACAGCGACTGCACTTGCCCCACCGGTAGCCATGATGTACCCGCTGCTCCCGCGGCAACGGAAGCACCCGTGGTTTCCGAAGGCGCTGTGAAGACCGGCCTGTACATAGCTACCGGCATCGGTGACAGCAAGTCCGCAACCGCCGAGGAAAACGGCGAAGCAAAGTACGATGTGACCATGGTTGCCGTCCTGGTGGACGACAACGGTGTCATTACCGACTGTGTCATCGACGGCATTGCCGCATCTGTGAAGTTTGACGCTTCCGGTGCCATCACTTCCGACCTGACTGCCGCTCCCCAGACCAAGAACGAGCTGGGCGAGAATTACGGCATGGTAGCCTGGGGCGGCGCCATCGCTGAGTGGGACGCTCAGGCTGCAGCCCTGGCAAACTACGCCATCGGCAAGACTGTTGACGAACTGAAAAACGGTGCCATCAATGAGACCGGCTACGCAGCTGACGCAGACTTGGCTTCTTCTGCCACCATCTACCTGGGCGGCTATGTGGCAGCCATTGAGATGGCTGCTGCCAATGCACAGCATCTGGGCGCCCAGGCAGGCGACGAGCTGAAGCTGGCTGCCATCACCGGCATCGGCAGCAGCGCTTCCGCTTCCGCAGAGGAAGCCGGCAATGCCCAGCTGGATGTGGATGTGACCGCTCTGACCATGAACGGCGACACCATCACCTCCTGTGTTATCGACGCAGTCCAGGCGAAGGTCGCCTTTGATGCTTCCGGCGCTGTTACTTCCGACCTGACCGTTGCTCCCCAGACCAAGAATGAGCTGGGTGCGAACTACGGCATGGTAGCCTGGGGCGGTGCCATTGCTGAGTGGAATGAGCAGGCTGCCTCCTTCGCTGCCTATGTCACCGGCAAGACTGCCGCCGAAGTCACCGGCATCGCCGTGGACGAAGGAACCAAGCCCACCGATGTGGATCTGGCTGCCTCTGTTACCATTGCCATTGGCGGTTTCCAGAACCTGGTCGTGAAGGCAGTCGGCTAAGAAGGCAATATTCATAGAAGCAAGCATTTGCATTCCCTGTTTTTATTGAGGTGAGACCGTGGGAAAGCGCATGATTTTTCTCCTGCTTGCCATTGCGCTGCTGCTCAGCGGCTGCGCGGTGGGGCCAAAAGCGGAGAAACCCAAATACTATAATGCCACTTTCCTGACTTTGTTCGACACTGTGACCACCATCCGGGGCAGGGCGGAAAGTGAGCAGGAATTCGGGGGAACGGCCCAGGCGGTCCATGATGAACTGCTGGTGTATCATCAGCTCTTCGACATATATAATGACTATGAAGGCCTGAACAACCTGAAGACCGTAAACGACAACGCCGGAATCGCCCCGGTGGAGGTGGACAGCCGGATCATCGCCCTGCTGCTGGACTGCCGGGACTACTATGAGCGGACCGGAGGCCGGGTCAACGTGGCCATGGGCAGCGTGCTGAAGCTGTGGCATGAGGCACGGAACGACGGCATCAACGATCCTGCCAATGCCTGCCTGCCGGATGGGGAAGCCCTGAAAGAAGCGGCAGATCACATGGATCTGGATGCGGTGATCATCGATGAACAAGCGTCCACCGTTTATATTTCCGATCCTGAGGTACAGCTGGATGTGGGCGCAGTCGCCAAGGGCTGGTCTGTCCAGCAGGTTAGTGAGAATGCCCCTGAGGGACTGCTGATCAGTGTGGGCGGCAATATCTGCGCCACCGGTCCCAAGGAGGATACCGGCACCCCTTGGGTGGTGGGTGTCCAGGATCCTGACAGGGCAGACGCATACCTGCATACTCTGTATCTTACCCTTGGCAGTGTGGTCACCAGCGGAGACTACCAGCGAAACTATGCTGTGGACGGCAAGCTGTACCATCATATTATCGACCCGGATACCCTGTATCCTTCCGCCTATTGGCGCAGTGTGACCATCGTCTGCGACGATTCCGGTCTGGCGGATGCCTTGTCCACAGCTCTGTTCCTGCTTCCTTTGGAAGAAGGGCAGAAACTGCTGGAGAAATGCGGCGCGGAGGCTATGTGGGTCGATGGGGCAGGGAACTGCTTCTACAGCCCCGGCTTTGAAAAATTGATACGAACTTGATCGAGGTGAAGAAAAGAATGAAACGCCTGTTTTTTGGTGGCATCCACCCCAAATATAATAAGGAGATGTCCACCCAGATCACCAATTTCCATTATATTAAGCCCAGACAGGTGGTCATCCCCATGCAGCAGCACATTGGCGCTCCCTGCCAGCCTCTGGTAAAGGTGGGCGACAAGGTTCTGTGGGGCCAGAAGATCGGTGACGGAGAGGGCCTGTGCGTGCCTGTTCACGCATCGGTTTCCGGTACCGTGGTGGCCATCGAGCCCCGGCCCCATACCAGCGGCCGGATGGTGAATGCCATCGTGATTGAAAACGATTACCAGGATACCCATATTCCCGCGGTGATCAACAACAAGCCTCTGGAGGAGCTGGAACCCGACGCCATCCTTCATGCCATCCGGGAGGCGGGCATTGTAGGTATGGGCGGCGCGGCTTTCCCCGGTAATGTAAAGGCCCTGTCTGCCATGGGCCAGGTGGATACCCTGATCGCCAACGCCTGTGAATGCGAGCCTTACATCACTGCTGATGATTCTCTGCTGCGGACCGAGCCTGACCATGTGCTGGAGGGCATGATGCTCCTTCGCCGGGTGCTGAATCCCGGCCGTCTGGTTCTGGCTGTGGAAGACAACAAGCAGGAAGCCATTGCCAAGATCCGGGAGATGCTTCCCCTGTATCCTGGCATTGAGCTGGCGGTTCTTCCCACTCGTTACCCCCAGGGAGCTGAGAAGCAGCTGATCCAGGCCCTCACCGGCCGGGAAGTGCTTCCCGGGAAGCTGCCGGTATCTGTGGGCTGTGCGGTGTTTAATGTGTCTACTTATGCGGCAATCCATCGGGCTGTCCGTCTGGGCCTTCCTTTGACCCAGCGCATCGTCACCATTTCCGGTGAGGCCATTGCCGAACCCCAGAACTTCCATGTCCGTATCGGTACCTCCTTCCACGACCTGGTGGAGGCCGCCGGCGGACTGCACGACAAGACCGAGCGGGTCATTAGCGGCGGCCCCATGATGGGCTTTGCCCAGAGCGACCTGAGCGTTCCTGTCATCAAGGCTACCAACTCCATTCTGTGCCTGCTGAAGGATGTGAACGGTGCGGCGGAGAACCCGGTGTGTCTGCGCTGCGGAAAGTGTGTGGGTGTCTGCCCTATGCGGCTGCAGCCCCTGTATATGTACCGTTTC
>JAXJVC010000234.1:0-2213 GCA_036308745.1 Oscillospiraceae bacterium
GTGTTCAGGTTGGCGTACTGGATGGGATCTCCGCAATGGAGCATCCAGCCGTCCCCCACATAGATGCCCACATGAGAAACGCCGGGGGTATCATACGTTCCGGTGAAGAACACCAGATCGCCGGGCCGGGGGCTGCTTGTCCGGGAGCAGATGTTGTAAAGGCCCTGCGCCCCCAGCCGTCCGAAGTCCCAGCCGCATTGGTTGTAGACATAACTGACGAACCCAGAGCAGTCAAAGGACGTGCTGGGCTGATAGCCGCCCCACACATAGGGGAACGCGATATACTTCTCGGCTTCCTCCAGAATGGCGGCAAAGGTTTCGTCGGTCAGATACGACTCCGGGACTTCATGCTCCGTAGGGCCGTTTGTGACGTACTTGCCCACATAGGGAGAGGACGGAAACAGGTCGGGCCGGTTGCCCAGCGTGGACATATACAGGGCGTACATAGAGAGCTGTTCCTCGGTCATCATATAGATCGGCACATGGGAAAGGTTGAAGTTTTCCAGCGTGACGGTGCAGATGAAATAATCGTAGTACACCCGGTAGCTGTCCGTGTGGGTCACACCGTCCTCGTCCACCCATGTGTCCGTTTCGATGTAGTACCGCTGCTCCGTCACCACTTCTTCGGTCAGAATGTACTGGCGGTCAAAGAGGTCTTGGAGCGTTCCCTGCACCTCGTCCAGCGTCCACGCCCCCTCATGGAGTGCGGAGATCATGGAGATCAGCACATAGGGGTCGTGCTCAATATCATCGAGGTCAAAGTGGTATTCATCGTAATCGTGGGTGGAATCGTAGGTGTCGAGGTAGTCTTGAAGCTCGTCCTCCAGACCGCAATAGTCGGCCTCGGCCCCCAGCATATCCGCATCCTCCGCCTTGTAGGTGCTGGCGGCCACCGCACCCACAAGGCCGTTGCCCACCGTCACCATCGAGGACATACACGACTGCATCAGCAGAAGCAGGAGCACACAGCCCAGCGCAAGGAGCGATCCCACGGGATGCCGCTTGGCAAAGGCCACCGTTTGGGCGGCCAGCTTTTCCGTGGTGACTGCCGTTTTTTCGGCAGCCTTGGCGCTCTGCTTGGCGGTTTCCCGCGCCCGCTTCTGATACTCCCGCTTCAGCTTGTGCTTATGCCACATCCTGGCGGCGCTTTTAGCGGTCTCGGGCTGTTCTTGGGCAAACTTGCGGGCGTTGTAATCCGCCGTGGCCTTGATATACCGGGACTCGGCGCGGGCGGCAGCCTTGGCCGGGTGCTCCCGGACGGCCTGTTTCACCTTGCGTTTACCATAGTGGAGGGCAGCCTCCCCGGAACGCTCGACAAAGTGACCGCCCTCCACGCCTACGTTGTCATGCTCCTCCTGATAGATTTTCCCATGCACAAAGGCATGGGCCTCGGCCCCGGCCACCCGGCCTGCCCGCTTCACGGGGCCGGGTTTCTTGGGCGGCTTCTGTGCGACCAGCCGATCACGGGCCTTGCCCAGCTTTTCCTCCCGGCTCTCCATGCGGAGCTTGGATTTGTGGAGCTTGGCCTGTTCGCTGTCCTGATGAAACTTCTGGCCACCGTGACCAGAAGCACCGCCCGGTCTACTCTGTCTGTTTTCCATTGGCGGCGTCCTCCGGCTTGGTGGTCAGCAGATTGTAAATCTCTCCTCGGGGGAAACGGTCTGCAAACGGAATCGTCACGCTCCCATAGAACAGCAGGCCCTCACCGGAATTGGACTGCGTGATATAGGAAAGCTGGTGCTCTGATATGCCGATCTGCTTGGCGAGGATGGCCCGGTCGCTTTGAGCCTGTGACAAGAGGATCATAAAGTCCGTGTTGTCCAGAATGTTCTCGATCTCCCGGCTGGCCAACAGGTCTTTGACGTTCTGCGTCAGGGCCGACGGCACACAGCCCTTTTTGCGAAGCATCTTCCAGACGGCCACGAAGTAGCTGGCGGTCAGCGGATCGCGCAGAAGAATATGGAACTCGTCGAAGTAGCACCACGTCGAAACGCCGTTTTTGTAGTTGGCATTGACCGCTGAAGTGACAAAATCGTTGGTGATGTGCATGGCGATCTTGCGGAGGTTTTCACCCATGCCTTTCAGCACGAAGCACACCACACGGGAATTGAGGTTGACGTTGGTGGGGTGATTGAACAGATTGAGGGAGCCTGTGCAGTAAAGCTCCAATGCCGTGGCGATCCGCTTGGCCTCGGGTTCGGGCTGTTTCAGCA
>JAXJVC010000235.1:0-3426 GCA_036308745.1 Oscillospiraceae bacterium
CTTTCCGCCCTGGTGATCGCAGGCTATTTTGTCTACGGCCTGCTGTGTCATAACGAAAAGCTGTCCCGGACGATGCTGTTCCCCGCAGCCATCCTGATGATCCACTCCCTGCTGAACACCGGGGTGGATATCTGGAGCAACTGGGGGCCCTTCTACCTTCCTCTGCTCCGGGCCTTCTCCCCCCTGTGCATCGGTGTGCTGGCCTACTATTTCACCACCACGCCCTATTACGCCATGGCAAAAAGCAAGCGCGTCCCTTTCAACCTGGCGGTGCTCCTGTCTCTTATCAGCATTTTCTGTTTCGGTGACCGGGCCAATATCTTCCTCATCACCACCGTGGTCCTGCTCTGGGGCTGTTACGATCCCCATTCCTGGATCAATGCCCTTCTGAACCACAAAATCTTCAAGCACTGCGGCGACCTTTCCTATGCCGTGTACTTAAACCACGCCCTGATCGCCCGGTTCCTCCAGGCCCGGATCTTCTCCCGGATGCCCCTGCCCGCATGGCAGCAGAACGGGATCTATTTTGTCCTTCTGCTGCTCTGCTCCATCATCACCACATTCTTGGTAAACAAGTGGAAAGGAAGAAACCGCCATGTTCCGACCCATGCGAAGAAGTAACCAGCAGTTCCCGGAAAAGGACTGCATCGAAATTCTGAAAACCGAACCCCGGGGCATCCTGTCCGTGCTGGGAGAGGATGGCTATCCCTACGGCATCCCCATGAACCACTTCTACCGGGAAGCCGACGGAAAGCTCTACTTCCACTGCGCCAAAGAGGGCCACAAGCTGGATGCCATCCGGGCTTGCGATAAAGTCTCCTTCTGCGTCTGCGACCAGGGTTTCCGCGAGGAGGGTGACTGGGCGCTGAATATCCGCAGCGTGGTGGTCTTCGGTCGCATCCGTGTGGTGGAGGAGCCAGCAAAAATGGCAGAGATCTTACGTGGCCTGGGCTTTAAGTTTACCGCCAGCCACGCCTACGCGGAATCCTTGCTCCCTAAGCACCTGCCAAACGCCCTCTGCCTGGAACTGACCCCGGAGCATATCACCGGAAAGCTGGTCAACGAATCGTAGAGCATTTTCCAACCTCCGGTTGGAAAGAAAACATCCCAACTCAACCAACGTTTCATTGCTTTTTTTCCGGAAAAAGCCTACAATTTTCTTGTGGCCGCAAGAAATATTTGAGGTGATTACTTATGACATTGGGAAATAAAATCGCGTCCCTACGCAAGCAGCATAGTCTGACCCAGGAGGCTCTGGCCCAGAAGCTGGAGGTGACCAATCAGGCCGTCAGCAAATGGGAAGCAGATACCTGCTGCCCGGATATCCAGCTTCTTCCGAAAATTGCCGACATCTTTGGTATCACTCTGGACGAACTGTTTGACCGGGAGCCGAAAACCAAGCCCGCTGACCTCCCCTGGGAGGATGACAGCACCCTCCGGGTGGTGCTGTATGTTGGCAAAAATCTGATCGGTGGCCATCCCGCCACAGAAGAACTGCAATTCTGCTACGAAGGCCCCGCCCTGAACATCCACAGCCAGATTTCCGTCACCTGTGGTGACGTGGACGGCAATGTCTCTGCCAACGGCAATGTGACCTGTGACGACGTGGAGGGCAATATCCAGGCCGGGGGAAATGTAACCTGCGACGATGTGGACGGAAATATCCATGCGGGACGGGATGTAACCTGTGACTGCATCGAAGGCGATGTTTTTGCCGGCCGGGACATCCAATGCGACGAAGCAGAAGGCACCCTCCAGGCCGGGGGCAATATCCACTGCGACCACTTCGAGGGCCAATTTCATTAAGCGTACAACCAGGCCGGAGTCTTCCTCCGGCCTGAATATTTTTCTGTAGCCAAGTTCCCAAATCTATGCTATAATCGACCCATCTTGCAAAAAGGTGGAACGTTATGAACATTTACGACTTCGACGGCACCCTGTACGACGGGGACAGCACCTTCGACTTTATCCTCTACTCTCTGAAAAAACATCCTTCTCTCCTGCGATTCCTCCCCAGCCAGGGCTGGGCCTTCGCCCTATACGCTGCCAAGCGCATTTCCAAAACCGCCATGAAGGAGCGGTTCTACCGGATGCTCACCGGCTATGACGCGGAAGCGCTGCTGGAAGAATTCTGGGACACCCACCAGCACAAGATCTTCCCCTGGTATCCCGGTCAGCAGGAGGAAACGGACATCATCATCTCCGCCTCCCCGGAATTTCTCCTGAAGCCCATCTGTCACCGCCTGGGGATCCATCATCTGATGGCCTCCCGGGTAGACAGTCGCACGGGAAAATATACCGGAGAAAACTGCTGGGGTCCCGAAAAGGTGGTCCGGCTGAAGGATCAGATGGGCATCACCCATTGTGACAAGTTCTTCTCCGACTCCTATTCCGATACCCCCCTGGCAAACATCGCCGACGAAGCCTTCCTGATCAAGAAAGGCCAGATCTGCAATTGGGAATAACGCAACACTGCCCGCCGACACTTCGACGGGCAGTGTTTTCTTATCTTGCTCTCAGTTCCCAGAAGGCCACCGCGCTGGCGGCTGCCACATTCAGGGAGTCCACCCCATGGTACATGGGGATCTTTACCGTATAGTCACACCCGGCAATGGTATCCGCCGCCAGGCCGTCTCCCTCAGTCCCCAGCACCACAGCCAGTTTTTCCACCTGCCGCAGTGCAGGGTCATCCACACTGTAGGAATCATCCCGCAATGCCATGGCGCAGGTCCGGAAGCCCATCCCCTTCAGGTCCTCCAGCCAGTTCTCCCCCAGATAGGTCCAGGGAACCTGGAACACCGTACCCATGCTCACCCGGGCAGACCGGCGGTACAGGGGATTGGAACAGGCCGGCGTCAGCAGCACCGCATCCATGCCCAGCGCCGCGGCGCTGCGGAAAATGGCACCCAAGTTGGTGGGATTCATCACATCCTCCAGCACCGCCACCCGGCGGGCATTGGCGCAGACCGTCTCCACCGCATGCAGCTCGGGACGGCGCATTGCGCAGAGCATTCCCCGAGTCAGCTGGTAGCCTGTCAGGTTGGTCAGCACCTGGAAGGGGGCAGTGTACACCGGAATGTCCCCGCACCGCTGAATGACCTCCAGAGATTCCCCCCGGATATGGGCCGTCTCCACAAGGATGGACACCGGCACGCATCCGGCGTCCAGCGCCCGGTCAATGACCTTGGGGCTTTCGGCAATAAACAGCCCCTCTTTCAAATTATGCCGGTTCAAAAGCTGGGCCTCTGTCAGCCGGGCATATACATCCAGCTCCGGCGCAGAAAAATCGGTAATTTCAATGAGATTCATTGTTGCTCCTTGTAATGTAAGATAAATTGTAGTTTACGGACGAAAGAAAGCCTTCCCTATTGGGGAAGGTGGCACGGCGCAGCCGTGACGGAAGAGGTGTTACCGCAGTACGTTTTC
>JAXJVC010000236.1:0-2628 GCA_036308745.1 Oscillospiraceae bacterium
GTACTCACCGGTACGGGTGTCGATCTGGATCTTGTCGCCCTCGTTGATGAAGAGGGGCACCTTCACCTCAGCGCCGGTCTCAACGGTAGCGGGCTTGGTGACGTTGGTAGCAGTGTTGCCGGCGAAGCCAGGCTCGGTCTCGGTAACAACCAGGTCAACAAAGTTGGGGACTTCGACACCGAAGACCTTGCCCTTGTAGCTCATGATGGTGCAGATGTCGTTCTCCTTGACGAACTTGAAGGAGTCGTCCAGGTTAGCGCCGTCGATGGGCTCCAGCTCGTAGGTCTCCTGGTCCATGAAGTAGTACAGGGAGCCGTCGTTGTAGGAGTACTCCATCTTCTTTCTCTCAATGAAAGCAGTGGGGAACTTGGCAGAGGGGTTCAGGGAAGTTTCGGTCACGCCGCCGGTGATGACGTTACGCATCTTGACGCGGACAAAAGCAGCACCCTTACCGGGCTTAACGTGCTGGAACTCGATGACCTGCATAACCTTGCCGTCCATCTCAAAGGTAATGCCGTTTCTAATATCGCCTGCAGAAATCATTGTATTTATCCTCCTAAGAATACCTTCCCTTGCGGGAGGGCTTTTTGTGTACATAGCTTCAGCTCATATATTTTAACCCAAAACCTGTCAGAATGCAAGAGGGTTTGTAAATTTTCTTACACAATAATCAAATTCTTGGGACTATGGGTAATATCTTCGCACCCATCCTCCAAATAAATAGTCACATCCTCGATGCGGACGCCGAATTTACCGGGCAGATAGATGCCAGGCTCCGCAGAGGCCACCGCTCCCAGGGGCATGGGATCAGAATTTCCTGCGTTGGGGTTGGGCGCCTCATGGATCTCCAGGCCCAGGCTGTGGCCGTAACCATGGCCGAAATAAGGTCCGTAGCCTGCATCCACAATGACCTGCCGAGCAGCGGCATCGATGTCCTTGCCGGGAACACCGGCTCTGGTGGCAGCAATGCCGGCGATCTGTGCCTTCAGAACGGTGCTGTAAACTTCCTTCATCTCATCGGTGGCATAGCCCACAGCGACGGTACGGGTCATGTCGGAGCAGTAGCCCTGATACAGCACACCAAAGTCCATGGTCACAAAGTCCCCCTCCCGGATCACCCGGTCACCGGCTACACCATGGGGCAGGCTGGTATTGGGGCCGGATACCACGATGGGGTCAAAGGACAAGCCCTGTCCACCGTTTTTGTACAGGCAGTAGATCAGTTCCGCCTGGAGCTCCAGTTCTGTCATACCGGGCTCGATGCGGCCCAATACCTCAGCAAAAGCCTTGTCGGTGATGTCCTGGGCCTTGCGCATCCGATCCAGCTCCCAGGCTTCCTTGACACCACGGAAGCCGTTGATCTCCTTATTAAAGGGAACCAGCTTGGCATGGAGCTCCCGCTCGTAGCCCATGAGTTCGGCGACGGTGAGGTAGTTTTCTTCGTAGCCCAGGGTAGTGACTCCGAAGTCTTCAATAGCGGTGTTCAGACGCTTGATGTAGCTGTTTTCCCGGTTTACTTCCAGAACCTCGAAGCCCTGGATACCATTTTGCGCGGATTCGATGTAACGGCTGTCGGTAAAATAGCGGCAGCCCTTTTTTGTGACGATTGCCACGCCCTCGGCGATATCAAACTCCGCGCCGTAATGCCGGCTGTAGCGGGAGGTCAGCAGCAGGCCATCGACTTCCTTCGACAGCAGGGAAAGGTATTTCTCCAGATTTTTCATGGGGATTTCCTCCTTTTATTGAGACATATTCGTCCCTTTTATTTCATAGATTATGCAAGGATTATATCACGGAAAGGATGATTTGTCCATGGCGATCAATGGATATCTTGCCATGACGGCGGCAGAAATCGAACATTCCACCCCGCTTCCGCCAAATGTCGCCTGGATGGCCTGTCATTTTTCGCCTTATACAAGAGGTCTGTCCAACCGGCCCAAGGAACTGCCCCCGGGGGCGATGCTGATCCTGAACGACATCACCCCCATCCACGGACATGAGGCGAATCTTGTCGCTTCTCAGCTTCTGGAGCTGGTAGAATCGCTGGGCAGTATAGGGGTTTTGCTGGACTTCCAGCGTGCGGGATACCCGGATGCTGCGGACCTGGCAAAGGTTTTGGTGGGCGCACTTCCCTGTCCTGTCGCCGTTTCAGAAGTCTATGCCGAAAATTTGGACTGCCCGGTATTTCTCCCTCCGGTCCCCCTTCATCAGCCTCTGAAGGAATACCTCGCCCCCTGGCAGGACCGGGAGGTCTGGCTGGAGATGGCACTGGACAGCGAAGTGATCAAAGTGACGGAGACGGGCGCAGACTTCGCTCTGGGGATGGTCCAGGAAGCTCCGGAGGGCTGCCACAGGGAGGAAACGCTTTTCTGCCATTACTGCGTCGATATGGAGGAAAATGCCGCCCGGTTCACCCTCTGGCGAACAAGGGAGGATTTGGGCAATCTGATAGCGGAGGCAGAAAAACTGGGCGTCTCCACCGCTGTGGGGCTATACCAGGAATTGGGGTAGGCTTCAAATCATCTGCCTCTCCCTGTGGGAGAGGCGGGCGCAAATCACCTCTACATGAAAACACCCCCTCCCGAAGGAGGTGATATGCTACCCCCATAAGAGACAGTGAAAAAGAAA
>JAXJVC010000237.1:0-1530 GCA_036308745.1 Oscillospiraceae bacterium
CAAAAGCCCTTGTGCTCGGCAAACCGGGTCAGATTCTGAACTGCGATCTCGTTGTCCACCAAAACGGTCAGTACATCGCCGGCGTTGAGATCTTCAGCGGCCTTTTTGGCGTTGACAACGGGCAGCGGGCAAGCCATACCCTTACAATCGATGACTTTTTCCATAATTTATTCCTCCTGTGCCAGTTCCCGCAAGGCAGAAACTGCGATTTTGATTTCTTCCATTGTATTGTAGTGGGAAAAGCTGAAACGGACGGCACCCTGCCGCACGGTTCCCAATGCCTCATGCATGAGCGGGGCGCAATGCGCACCGGGGCGGGTAGCAATGCCGTACTCAGTGGAAAGCGCATCGCTGACCTCTCCGGAATCGTAGTCCCGGATATTCAGAGCAACGATGGGACATCGGGTCGTGGTGCTGAAATCACCGTAGACAGTAATGCCGGGGATCTGCCGTACCTGGGTGTAGAATTCCCACATCAATTCCAGCTCTTTTGCGCGGATGGTCTCCAGACCGGTTTCCTGAAGATAGCGGACAGCAGCGCCAAGTCCTGCGATGCCATGACCATTCAGAGTTCCGGCCTCCAAGGCGGTGGGCATCTGAGGAGGATGGCTTCGCAGATAGGTTTGCACACCGCTGCCGCCGGAGAGGAGCGGATGAATCTCCACACCCTCCCGAACATAAATGCCGCCGGTGCCCTGAGGGCCAAGGAGACTCTTGTGGCCGGTGAAGCAAAGGACATCAATGTGCATCTTCTGTACATCAATCCCGAAGACACCGGCTGTCTGGGAGGCATCCACAATGTAAGTAAGACGGTGCTTCTGGGCGATAGAACCGATTCGCTGAATGTCCAGCAGATTACCAGTCAGATTGGAGCCATGGGTGGTGACAATGGCTTTTGTATTGGGCAGGACTTCTTCTTCAAATGCTTCGTAGCGGATGTTTCCCATGGGGTTTGCCGGAAGGATCGTCAACTGAACGCCCTGATCTTCCAGTTCATATAGCGGTCTGAGAACGGAGTTGTGTTCCAATGCCGTAGTGATCACATGGTCACCGGGGTTCAGCAAACCCTTCATGGCCATATTCAGTGCCTGGGTGGAGTTTGCTGTAAATGCAATCCGCTCAGGGGCTTCCGCGCCAAACAGCTGTGCAAGCGCCATACGGGTGTTGTAAATAACTCTGGATGCGCTGAGCGCACCGCTATGGACTCCCCGGCCGGAGTTCCCCAGGGAACACATAGCGTCCATTACGGCTTGTACCATGCAGTCCGGCTTTCGTATCGTGGTGGCTGCATTGTCAAAATAGATCATACGTATACCTCAAACCAGGCAGTGATAAATGCCCTGGGGCGTGATATTATGCTGGACCATAAGTGCCAGCAGTTCATCTTCACTTTCGTTTTTGGCACACCAGGCAAGGCCACAGTCTGCGGAAATGCTGCCGGGAACCGGGATGATCCGTCCGTCGGCACTGCATTCCTTGCAAATCTTCTCCATCGACATGGCGGCAGTGGTGGTATAGAAGGTAATGACC
>JAXJVC010000238.1:0-2416 GCA_036308745.1 Oscillospiraceae bacterium
CGATGGAATTTCATTATGCCTATGCGGCATAAGAAATTCCCGCCTTGCTGCGCAGCAAGGCGGGAATATAACCGAATATTTTGTTTTTTCTACTGTCTACTTGACAGGGGGCACTTCATTGCGTTTTGGCTTGCACTGCTTCTTTTTATAATCCTAGTTTCGAGATTATCTTAAAAAAGAGTATGACAATGCGAGCCCGATTGTACGCTTAGGCATACCATTACCGGACTTGTTATCGACTACATTGAAGCAATAACGGAACATTGTCAGTTCTCCTTCCTGTGATTTTATGCGATTATACACCTGTTACTATTCATTGTCAATACTATAAATCACCTCAATTTGAAACTCTGCTCCTAACATGCATGGTTTTTGGATAGGGGAGCTGTAAAACGGATAACGACGGCCTGGAAAACCAGATCGCCATACCATTTTACTGTTTTAAGGGGGTGCAAGCTTTGTGTGCAGGGGGGTGCAAAATTGCCCCAAACGGCCTTTAGGGGGGTGCAAACAGGTCCCAAGGGGGTGTAAATTGCTTCCAGGGGGGTGCAATTGTATCATTAAAGACCACTTTTCCCAAAAAAGAGGATGCCTATAGGCATCCTCTTTTTTGGTACGCCGAAAGGGACTCGAAAGGACGGCCCGACCAAAGGGAGGGTAAAAAAGTGTCCGGTGGACACTTTTTTAGTCCGTGGGAGAGTCCCTCCGATTTCAGACGCATCCCGGAGGGATGTGGATGGAATTTGAGTATGGACGGTGCTGAAAAATCTTACTACAACGAGTTCCTTTCAGCATCGGAAGGGAAACTGTACTGATACAATATTAAGCAAAGCCAGATGTCCACAAGGGCATCTGGCTTTTGTGCAGTTTATGTCAAATCTTCCGCAGTTCTACGGTATCCAGCAGTGTCAGACCGTATGTATTTACGATCTCCATTGCCCGTTCCAAGGGGGCGTTGTCCAGCAGGGCGTCAGGCCGGTGGGCATCCCGGCCCAGAATGGCGGTGCAGCCTTCTTCCGCGGCAACTTCCCAAAAGCGGGGATTGGGGTAATGACGGCCGTTGGTGATACCCAGCAGGTTAATTTCCAGAGGAATGCCGCAGCTTTTGGCCTCCCGACAGATCCGTCGGGCGTGGTGCCTATAGAAGCTTTCGTCTCCCCGGAAGTGGACATGGTCGGGGTGGGCGAAGTAAGTGAACAGTCCTGTCTGCATGGCGTCGATAGCCTGGTCACAGTACCGCTCCAGCAGGGGCTTTTCCGCTGTGGGAACGCCGGTGTAGTAGTCATCCAACTCGTTGTTGATGAAGTGCTGGCCCAGCAGCAGATACTCGATGCCGTGATCCCGGAGGAAGGGGAGAAGCTTGGGCAGCAGGGCGGGGTAATACTCCAGCTCCAGCCCCAGCGGAATCTCGATCTGCCCCGCATATTCCCGGCGCAGATTCAGCACAGTCTGCACATAGTCGTCAAGCTGCTCCGGCCGCATACGGAAGGTGGAATAGTGATCTCCTGGAAAGAAGTAAGGGGTATGGTCAGAGAAACCCAGCACGCGAAGGCCGGACTGAATGGCGTTTTCCACATATTCCCGTTCTGTACCCTGGGCATGGTTGCAGCGCCAGGTATGGGTATGGTAATTGGCGATCATAGGGTCACCTCCATAGATATCTGTACTTCGATGCTACCATATTTCGTGCTGTAAGTCAACGGTCTGCCTGGGGAAGGACTTCTGTGAAAAAGTATTCCATGGTATGGACCATGGCCCCGGAATTGAACAGTGTCCGGATTTCTTCCACGGTCATCCATTTTACCTGGGCTACCTCATCGGTAGTGGCCAGGGAGAGGTCTGCTTCGCCGTCGTATTCCCACAGCCAGGTATCCCGAATGTCCCGGAAGTTATGCCGGAACTGGGAAAGCAAAAGCCGGCCGTCGTCTTTTGTCAGGCCCAGTCCTACTTCTTCCTTGATCTCCCGGAGGACCGCCGTAAGGCTGTCCTCGCCCTTCAGGGCAGAGCCGCCAACACATTCCCATTGCAGGGGAAACGTGGGGCGGCTGGCACTACGCTGGGAGATCAGATATTGGCCCTGGGAATTGCGGATCCAGGCATGGACCACCAGATGGTAGCATCCATCGGGTATCGGTTCGCCCCGGACGTGGTCACACCCGGTCAATTCCCGGTGTTCGTTATACAGGTCCCAAAGTTCCATGTTACAGTTCCTCCTTCCTGTTCATCATCTTTGCCGTTCGTCCGTAACGATATGCTCAATCCCGGAATGCTCTTTGCTGAGATATTTTTTCAGAAAGGTGGGATAGGCTTTGTAATGATCCAGATCCTGAATGGGGATCCAGCGCATTTCTTCTTTGACCCCCTGGGTCATACTGTTGCTGTGAAGTTCCTGGGTTCCTCTGGGCTTCATGAGGAA
>JAXJVC010000239.1:0-1730 GCA_036308745.1 Oscillospiraceae bacterium
CAAACTGGCTCGGAATGACAATAAAAAAAATCAGTTCTTGTACTCTTCCTTAACGGAGCCGGACAGCTTGCCGTCGGCAACTTCCTGGATGGCCAGGGTGACAGGCTTCTCAGGCAGTTCCTCCTGGAAAGCCTCGGCCTCAGCGGCGATCTGGCGGGCACGGTGGGCCACCACATTCACCAGCAGGTAACGGCTGTCAACGTTTTTCAGCAGATCAGCAACAGGGGGGTAAAGCATATTCAAATCCTCCAATAAATTTATTCCAAATTAGTAAGAATAGACAAAATCTCTTCGGCGCAGCGCTGGGCATCGTCGTTGACCACCACATGGTCATACCAGCTGCGCTGCTCCATTTCCCAGACCGCCCGCTCCATACGCATCTGGATCTGGTCCTCGGGGGTATCGCCCCGACCGCGGAGCCGCCGCTCCAGTTCCTCCACAGAAGGAGGCATGATGAAGATCAGCACGGCATCTGCCGCGGCATCCTTCACCTGCTTGGCGCCCTTGGGTTCGATGTCCAGCAGCACATGGCCCTTTGCCATCTTTTCCTCCGCCTGGCCCCGGGGGGTGCCATAATAATTGGCGGCATGGGCGTCATATTCCAGGAACTGGCCCTGGGAGATCATCTCCTCAAAGCGTTCCTTGGTAATAAAGTAATAGTGTACACCGTCCACTTCGCCGGGACGGGGCGCACGGGTAGTGGCGGAGACGGAGAAGGACAGGTCGGGTCTCGCCTTCATCATCAGGCCCAACACCGTGCCCTTTCCTACACCGGACGCGCCGGAGATCACGATCAGCTTTCCTTTGCTCAAATCTCTTCCTCCTCCATATCCAGATCCTCCTTGTCCATCCACCGGGCGCAGATCGTCTCGGCGGGGAAGGCAGACAGGATCACATGGTCAGTATCCATCAAAATCACCGCTTTGGTCTTGCGGCCGTAGGACGCGTCGATGAGCATTCCCCGGTCCCGGGCCTCCTGGATCACGCGCTTGATGGGGGCGGAATCCGGGGCCACCACAGCCAGCAGGCGGTTCGCCGCCACCATGCTGCCAAAGCCAATGTTGATCAGTTTCATATTCTACCTCTTCATAATGTCATTGCGAACCAGTCCGCAGACCGGTGTGGCAATCTCCATCACAACGACGCAAGCATCATTCAATATTCTGGGTCTGCTCCCGGATCTTCTCCAGTTCTGCCTTGATGTCCACCACGATCCGGGCCAGCTTTACATCAGAGCACTTGGAGCCGATGGTGTTGCTCTCCCGGTTCATCTCCTGCAGCAGGAAGTCCAGCTTCCGGCCAATGGCGCCGCCGGTGGTCAGCATATTGTTCATCTGCTCCAGATGGCTGCGCAGGCGGACGGTCTCTTCATCCACAGCAACCTTATCCGCAAAAATGGCAGCCTCGGTCAGAATTCGGCTTTCGTCGATGGCAGTGTTTGCCAGAACTTCCTTCAGCTTGTTTTCCAGACGGGTGCGGTAATCGATCACCGTCTGGCCGTTTCCGGCCTCCACCTGGGAAACCAGCTCCAGAATGGTGTTGCCTCTGGTACGCAGGTCGTTTTCCAGAGCCTTACCCTCTGCGGCGCGCATGGCATCGTAGTTCTGAAGGGCCTTGTTCACCACGCTCATCAGGTCAGACAGCAGCTGCTCCTCATCCACCTCGGGTTTTTCTACCGTGAATACCTCGCTCATACGGGAGATGACGGAAACGCTGATATCATCCTGTAC
>JAXJVC010000240.1:0-3003 GCA_036308745.1 Oscillospiraceae bacterium
AACACCGGCGGTCAGGCTTCCAAGGCTTCCAACATCGGCCAGGTCGCTCAGTTCGCTGCCTCCGGTAAGGAGACCAAGAAGAAGTCCCTGGCTGAGATCGCCATGAGCTACGGCTATGTCTATGTCGCTCAGATCGCCATGGGCGCCAACCAGGCTCAGACCATCAAGGCCATCTGCGAGGCTGAGGCTTACAACGGTCCTTCCCTGATCATCGGCTACGCTCCCTGTGAGATGCACTCCATCAAGGGCGGCATGACCAACTGCCAGGCCGAGATGAAGAAGGCTGTGGATTGCGGCTACTGGAACCTGTTCCGCTTCAACCCCGCCAAGGAAACCGGCAAGTTCACTCTGGATTCCAAGGATCCTAAGGATGGCTATCAGGAGTTCCTGATGAACGAGGCTCGTTACAGCCGTCTGACCCGTGAGTTCCCCGAGCGTGCAACCGACCTGTTCGCTAAGAACGAGGCTGCTGCTAAGGAGCGCTGGGAGCATCTGAACAAGCTGGTTGAGATGTACAAGGACTAATTCCTTGATCCTTCCCTAACTTAATATTCGCCCCTGGGAAACCAGGGGCGAATTTCATAGGAGGCCAATATGCTCTGCACCATCATCGACATCCGGGGTGACTATGCCTTCGTCAAGTATGACGATACCGGCGTTGTCTCCGAGGTAGCCATCGCCCTGCTTCCCTTCGGCGCAGATGTAGGCGACCGGCTGAAATTCGAGAATTACGAGTTTACCCAGGTATGACAAAATCCGCTGACCAACCGGTCAGCGGATTCTTTGATTTCTGATCATTTTTTCTTTTCATTCTGCATCTTACGGAACTTCTCCCGCATCTTCTGCATACGAATGCGCTCCTTGCGCTCCTTGTTTTTTGCGAACTGGGATTTGATCTCCAGGGGCTGGTTCTGCAGCTTTTCCTCTGGGATGCCCCGCTGGGCCAGCCGCTTATCCGTAAACTCCCGGGCCAGAGTGTACAGCACCGAGGTCAGGGGGATCATCACCAGCATACCGGCAACGCCCATGGTCTCGCCGCCGATGGTCACCGCCACCAGCACCCACATTCCGGGCAGACCGATGGAAGTACCCACCACTCTGGGGTAGATCAGATTGTTTTCCAGCTGCTGGATCACCAGGAACATGGCGATAAAGGTCAGCGCCTGGAAGGGATCGTTCACCAGAATGAAGAACGCACCCACCACGCAGCCTACAAAAGCGCCCACAACCGGGATCAGGGCCGTCACAGCAATGATCACGCTGACCAGAGGAATGTAGGGCATCTTAAAGATAGCCATCGCTACAGCGAACAAGCAGCCCAGGATCAGGGCCTCCAGACACTGTCCGGAGATGAAGTTGGAGAAGGTGGAATTGGTCAGCCGGAAAATACGGATGGTCTCGTCAGATGCCCGCTCCGGCAGGATGGAATACAAGATCCGTCTTCCCTGTCGGGCCAGAATATCCTTCCGGGCCAGGCAGTAGATAGCAAACACAATGCTGATGACCGTATTCACGATGCCGCTGGTCACATTTCCAATCACATTGAAAGCTCCGCCCATCAGGGTGGAAACACTGTCACCTACGACCTTCAGCGACTTCTGCAGAATCCCGGTCCAGTCAATGCTCTCCAGGGTCTCCAGGTTCAATGCGTCCTTGACCCAAGCCTTCACCTCAGGATTTTCATCCATCAGGACCATCAGCTTCGCAGCTGTCCGCTCCACGAAGGCGGGGATGGTCTGCCGCAGAGAATCCACCGTCAGTTTGATCTGGGGTACCAGCAGTTCCACCACGAATACGATGATCAGCGCAAGGGCAGCTATGGTCAGGATAATGGACATACCCCGGCGCAGGCCCTCTTTCCGTACGCCCTCAAGCTGCTGTTCTATGGCACGCATCGGCACATTGAACACAAAGGCGATGGCAGCACCCGCAACAAAAGGTGCGATCAGACTCCAGACCCCGCTGAGCAGGCCGGTTACCCGCTCCGTGTCAAGGAGAATCCATGCCAGAACCACGCAGCCGCCTGCAACGAAAAATAAGTTTCTCAGTATTTTCTTATCGATATGCAATCCGCATACCCCCTTTTCCGCAAGTATACCAGATTTTGCTAACAAACAGGTAAACGAACTGTAAACTTTACCGCCCAGACAACTTCCGCAGATCGTCACAAAGCAGGCTCACATTTTTCTCCGGGGTCGCCCAGCTTGTGCAGAACCGCACCGCCCGGTGGCTGGCATCCACCCGCTCCTGCTCACAGAACACATAGGTTTCCGCCAATTTTTCCAGCAACTCGTCCGGCAGAATGGGGAAGATCTGGTTGGTAATCCCCGGCACCAGGAAGGAGTAGCCCAATTCCATCAGCGTCTCCCGAATCTCATCCGCCAGAGCATCCGCCCGGGCCGCAATATCAAAGTACAGGTTATCCGTCATCAGCGCATCGAACTGGACGCCCAGCAGCCGGCCCTTGGCCAGCATCCCGCCATGCTGCTTGATGAGGTAGCGGAAGTCCTCCTTCAGAACAGGATTGGTAATGACCACCGCTTCTCCAAACAGAGCACCTACCTTGGTGCCGCCGATATAGAATACGTCGCACAGCCGGGCGATATCCTCCAGGGCTACATCATTACCCTTGGCTGCCAGACCATAACCCAGCCGGGCGCCGTCCAGGAACAGGTACAGTCCCAACTTGTGGCAGGTTTCGGACAAGGCAGTAAGTTCTTCCAGGGAATACAGGGTGCCCAGCTCCGTAGGATTGGAGATGTACACCAGCTTGGGCTGAACGGTATGTTCAAAGCTGGCATCCCCCCGGTGGGCCAGCACCACGTTCTCCACCTGCGCAGCAGTGATCTTGCCATCATCGGAGGGAACAGTCAGCACCTTGTGTCCCGTGGCCTCCACCGCGCCGGTCTCGTGGACATGGATGTGGCCGCTGCAGGCACACAGCGCACCCTGGTGAGGCCGCAGCGCCGCATCAATGACCGTCAGATTGGTCTGGGTTCCGCC
>JAXJVC010000241.1:0-5181 GCA_036308745.1 Oscillospiraceae bacterium
CCCTGGGGGGCGAAGGCATAGGAGAACAGGCTGCTGCCGGGGGAATGTTCGCCGTGTTCCTCCACATACTTGGGGGCGAAGCCGGATTCCAGAGCGATCTGATCCACCAGTTCTTTGTCATAGAAGGGGATCCCCAGCTTTTCCGCAACCATGCGGCCAATGGTTCGTCCGCCGGAGCCAAACTCACGGCTGATGGTGATGATTTTCTTTTCCATACAAATGCCTCCTTCTGAGAAGCACCTGTGCTTCTCTTATCTACATTATAGGCAATGTGACTGCAAATGTCAAATAAAAAGATAAACCTATTGGAGAAATATGACAATGGCGCAAATAGAGCCGCCCCGAAGAGCGGCTCTGCGGGGCGATGTAGGCATCGCCCTCTACATTATCAGTTGTTCACCTCATGGTGCATGGGGGGACTGTCGGGCTGCAGGGGCAGGAAGGTATAGCCGTTTTCCAGCCCCCACTGTAAGATGTCCTCAACCGCCTCCACGCTGTAGCTGTGAATGTCGTGCTGAAGCACCACGGAAACCGGGGTCTGGGCTGCGCCGTTTGTCACGTTCCGGTAGACGGTCCCCGATTTTCTTGCGCCGCCTGCGTCGTTGCTGTCCACGTTCCAGTCAAAATACTGGAAGCCTGCGTCCTGGACTGCCTGGGTCAGCAGGGTCATGATCCCTTCGCTGAACCGGCTGACGGTGTTAGAACTGCCGCCGGGGAAGCGCATCAGGGTGGTCTCTACCCCGGTGTGGGTTTGTATGATGCTTTGCATCCGGTACAGGTCGTCAAAGAAGGCCCTGGGGCTGGCGTAGATTTCCTCATAATCATGGGTGACAGAGTGGATGCCGATGCTGTGGCCTTCCTCCACGATGCGGCGCATCAGGTGGTAATTGCCGTTGTCGATGACAAAGAAGGTGGCCTTTACGTCATATTCTTTCAGCACATCCAGAAGAGCATCGGTGTAAGCACCGGGACCGTCGTCAAAAGTCAAGTAGATGGTCTTGCCTTCAGGGACCACGATCTCTGGACGGGGCTGGGCGGTAACCTCCACCCTCCGGGTCACGGTGGTGGTGTTCTGGTAGCTGTCGGTGACTGTGTAAACCAGGGAATATTCTCCTGGCAAGAAACAGTTAACTTCACCCGCTGCCGTCACCTGATCCGTTAGGTCGCCGTCCACGTTGTCCACCGCGGTAAAGCCCGGATCTGTGAAATCCGCCCCGGTGGGGATAGCAATGTAGTCGCCCTCGGTTAGACGAATCTCCGGGGGAATGGGATCATGGAAGGGGACTTGCCGCTCTGCGGTGGCCGGATTGCCGGAGGAATCGAAGACGGTATAGGTGATTTTTCCCATGTCCTCTGTCCGGACCACCCGGTCCGTAATATCGCCGTCATGGTTGTCCATGGCAGTGAAGCCTTCCTCTTGGTAAGGCATTCCCGCAATGTGGGGCGCGCCGTCTCCCTGGAGGGTGATTACAGGTTTTTGAGAATCCACTACCCGGACCGTTCGCTCTGCTGTGGCAGTCCACCATAGGTAGCGGGCGGAATAGGTCAGCACGTATTTTCCCAGGACGTCTTCCGTCACATTCCCGCTGATCTGGAGGGAAGCGTCCTCGGGATGCCGACCCTTCGTGAGAAATCGGGTCCCCAGGAACAGGGGAGAAGCCCCCGGCTCCGCATAGGTTTCCCCATACTCCAGAATCACTTCCTCAGGCCCGGTAAGCTGAATGGTCAGGGAAAAGTGGTTGAACCCAAACAGTACCGCTGCCGCCACTGCCATCAGCACCAGAACCGTCCCCAGGCCCCAAAGGACCCCCTTCCAGGGACTGCGCTTTTTTCTCCATACTGCCGCTTCCATTCCGGACACCTGCTTTCTGTGTTTACATAACTTTTCTTTATTATACACATTTTCGGGGAAAAGGGAAGTGGTAAGACAAATTTAGGGGCAGGAAAAAAGTGGCAGGATTTCCTGCCACTTCAGACTGCTGAAATTAATGTGTCATTGCGAGCCTGTCCTCAGACTTGTATAATAATCTCCTTGATTTCTGGACAATTTACTCTAAACCAGATGGATTTTGCTCTGATTTAGGGGATTGACCCACCGACGTGCGCGCTGGTTTGCGATGATATCCTTCTTAAGTGACCATATAAAACGGATGCTGGGATGTTTTTCTTGTTTGTTAATCTTCAAGCATCCGAATCAGCTCCGGCAGGGCGGTTTCAAACTTTACGCCATACCAGTGGGCCGGGGCCTGGGCGGTGTTTTCAATGGCCAGCCGGGTAAATTCTCCCGCGATCCGGGCGGCGTTCTCCAGAGATTTGCCCTGCATCAAGGCGCCGGTAAAGCTGGCGGCGAACATATCTCCCGTTCCGTGGTAGCTTTTGCCTACCTTGGGGTGGGGGAGGTGTACCTGCCTCGTTCCCTCCCGGACCATGCTTCCGGTCTCCTCGGGCCGGAAGCCCACCCCGGTCAGCACCACGCATTTGTGGTTCAGGGAATCTAGGACCTCAGCCACATACCCTTCCGTCAGATCGTCCCGGTAGGAGGAGCCGGAGAGCATAGCCGCTTCCGTTATGTTGGGCAGAAGTATATCCGCCCTGCGGCAGAGTTTTTCCATTGCTATTGCGTATTCCTCAGACAACCCGGAATACAGCTTTCCGTGATCTGCCATGGCAGGATCCACAATAGCGACTCCTCCGGGCGTCAGCATCTCCGTTATGATCTCCATTGCAGTCTCCACCGCCGACACGCTTCCCAGATATCCGGTGAGAATGGCATCGAAGGTGATACTCTGGTCCTTCCAGTGCCGCCACACAGTGTTCATCGCGCCGTCCAGATGGAACACCGCAGGCTTGCCGAATCCTCCGGTGTGGGTGGACAGCAGAGCCGTGGGGAGGATGCAGGTCTCATGTCCGCAGGCGGAGAGAATGGGCATGGCCACCGTCATGGAACACTGACCTACACAGGATATGTCTTGAATGGTCAAGATTCGTTTATACGCCATTAGTCCTCCACATCCATATCCAGTCCCAGTTCCCGGGGCAGGAACCGGGGACACACATTTTCCGAAGTCACGATGACGGAAGCCGCCAGATGCGCACCGATCTCGCAAGACTGGCCCAGGCTCTTTCCGTAGGTCAGTCCGATGGCAACACCTGCGCAAAAGGAATCTCCCGCGCCGGTGGTGTCCTTCACTTCTACCTTTCGGGCAGGGCAGAAGCCTTTGTCTCCGTGGATGTCCGCGTATACCGCGCCCTCACCGCCCATGGTGACGATCATGCTGGGGATTTGGGCCGCCTGTACCTTCTGGCAAAGAATATGGGTCATTTCCTCCGGGGCCTTGCCGGTGTAATCATCGGAGAAGAGGATCCCTGCTTCCTGGAGATTGCACACAAAGCAGTCGATGGAATGAAGGAAATCCCGCCGCTCAAGGGCAATGCTCATGTTGGCAACAACGGCATAGACCTTCTTGCCATATTTTTTTGCCAGCTTGAAGACCCGCTTGACGATCTCCTTGTCCACACAGATCTCGATGATGATGCTGTCTGCGTCCCGGAAGATCTCGTCACCGTGTGCGTCCAGGATGTCCGCGATGGGGAGTAGGTTGGGCCGCTTGGAGATGGATGCCGCCACATCGCCGTCGTTGTCAAACACCGCCAGCCAGGTACCCATGCCGTCTCTGGTTTTGCGGATATATTCCGTGTTTACCTTATGGCTTTTCAGTTTCCGGATCACGTCCGCGCCGGTGCCGCTTTCGTCCACCAGGCTGATGAAGGTGGGCCGAAGCTCACAGTTTGCGATGTCCTCTGCCACATTCCGGCCCACGCC
Source organism: Oscillospiraceae bacterium (assembly GCA_036308745.1). Classification (GTDB taxonomy): domain Bacteria; phylum Bacillota; class Clostridia; order Oscillospirales; family Oscillospiraceae; genus Faecousia. Next base: position 3,824 of record JAXJVC010000241.1, read on the forward strand.
CCCGTGGACCTGCTCCACCCGGCCAACATTGCGACCAGTAGGCACAAAGGCAGATTCCGGATATCCCTTCACATCCACGAACACCGCGCCGATCACAACAATTCCCATATCCCATTCCTCCGTGTCTCTTTTGCTATGATTATATCACACCTCCGCCAATTTGCAACAAAAAGCACTTTTCTCCGGGTTGGAATATCGTTACATCGACAAAATTGTTTTTTGTAAAAAACCAACAGTTGCATTGTGGAAAAAAAGTGATTATAATACTGACATACAAGCCTATACCCATTTTATCTGAATTTGGAGGGTGTTATTTATGTCTAGCAATGTACGTCCCGAATCCATGGAGCGTATCACCAATTTCGAACTGGCACAGAAGTTCATTGACGAGCAGGTTGCCGAGGTTCGGGCCCAGGTAGGGGACAAGAAGGTCCTGCTGGCGCTTTCCGGCGGTGTGGACTCCAGTGTTGTTGCCGCTCTGCTGATCAAGGCCATCGGCAAGCAGCTGGTCTGCGTCCACGTCAACCATGGCCTGATGCGCAAGGACGAATCTGAGAGCGTTATCAAGATGTTCAAGGACGGCCTGGATGCCAACCTGATCTATGTTGATGCCACCGATCACTTCCTGGATCTGCTGGCCGGTGTTTCCGACCCCGAGCGCAAGCGTAAGATCATCGGCAAGGAGTTCATTACCGTCTTTGCTGAAGAAGCCCGGAAGCTGGACGATATCACCTTCCTGGCCCAGGGTACCATTTACCCCGACATTCTGGAATCCATGAAGGCTGCCGAGGGCAAGAAGGCCGTTAAGTCCCACCACAACGTGGGCGGTCTGCCTGAGGATCTGAAATTTGAGCTGGTGGAGCCTATCAAGCTGCTGTTTAAGGACGAGGTCCGTGTTGTGGGCGAAGCCCTGGGCCTGCCCCACGCCATGGTCTACCGTCAGCCCTTCCCCGGCCCCGGCCTGGGTGTCCGCTGCCTGGGTGCCATTACCCGGGACCGTCTCCATGCCCTCCGGGAGGCCGATGCCATCCTGCGGGAGGAGTTCGACAAGAACGGTCTGGCCGGTAAGGTCTGGCAGTACTTCGTCGCCGTTCCCGACATCAAGTCCGTGGGTGTCCGTGACGAAAGCCGTTATGAGGGCTGGCCCGCCATCATCCGCGCTGTGAATACCACCGATGCCATGACCGCCACCATCGAGGAGATTCCCTACGCCCTGCTGCACCACATCACCTACCGCATCACCCACGAAGTCGAGGGCATTAACCGCGTCCTGCTGGACCTGACCCCCAAGCCCATCGGCACCATTGAGTGGGAATAATTTGAATTAGCCTCTTAAATCCCGAAAAGTGTTGCAAATC
>JAXJVC010000242.1:0-8288 GCA_036308745.1 Oscillospiraceae bacterium
CCGAAGGGAGCCCAATAGATAGAATCCTCTTAATTTGGAGCACAGATATGAAAAAAAGAACCCCCCTTATGTCATGTTTCACGCTGTTTCTCGCAGTTGTGATGGTATTATCGGTATTGCCCGCTCCGGTATCTGCCGCCTCCTCCAAGGAGATCCAGAAGGAACTGGATGCCCTGAAGGGCGAAAATAAGGAGATCCAGGCCCAGATCAACGAGATCCAGGGCAAGTACGATGCCAATGCCAATGAAATGCGGGATCTGGTGGAGCAGAAGAATGCTATCGATCAGGAGATCGCCCTTCTGCACAATCAGGTCATCAATATCAACGAACAGATCACCGTCTACGGTCAGCTCATTGCCGATGCCCAGGATGAAATGGATGTTGCCCAGTTTATCCTGAACGGTCTGAATGAAAAGCACAAGCTGCGCATCCGGGCTATGGAGGAAGAAGGCGAGCTTACTTACTGGCAGGTGCTGTTCGAGGCCAACAGCTTCACCGATCTGCTGGATCGGATGAACATGATGGAGGAGATCGCTGCCTCTGACCAGCATCGTCTGGAGGAGATGCGACTTGCCGCCAAAGAGGTCGCTGACGCCAAGACCGAAATGGAAAACGGCAAGGAGGAACTGGAGACTACCCGCATTCAGCTGGACGAGGCCCAGGAAAACCTGAATCAGAAGCGGGAGGAATCCGATGAGATCCTGCGTAAGCTCATTGAAAAGCAGGAAGAATTCCAGGAACTTCTGGACGAGTCCGAGGCCGCCCAGGATGACCTGATGAAGGAGATCGCTGCCAAGGAGAAGGAACTGAAGGACGCGAAATACGAGGAGCGTCTGGCGCAGCTTGCCCTCCAGGGACAGAATCCTCCCTCCAGCGCCGGATGGGTCACGCCCGTGTCCGGCTATACTCTGACCAGCCCCTTCGGTATGCGTGTCCATCCTGTGCTGGGAACCGCCCGGATGCATAACGGCATCGATTTGGCCTGCCCCCAGGGTACACCTATTTATGCCACCCGGGCCGGACGGGTCACCACTGCTTCCTACCAGGCAGGCGGCGCCGGTAACTATGTGAGCATCAACCATTTGGATGGTTTCTCTTCCATCTATATGCACATGACCCACTATGTTGTCTATCCCGGTCAGAATGTGGCTCAGGGCCAGCTGATCGGATATGTGGGCAGCACCGGTATTTCTACCGGACCGCACCTGCACTTCGGTATTTCCTATGCAGGCACCTACGTGAACCCCCTGGCATACATTTGATGCCCCCCTTTTGAAAAGGAGTACATTATGAAAAATCGCAAACGCTGGGTATCCATCCTTGCTGGGATCATGGCGGCTATCATGCTGCTGACTCTGATTGTCGGCCTGCTGCCTACCCCTGCCAATGCTGCTTCCTCCAGTGAGATCCGCAAGCAAATCAACGAACTGAAGAAGCAGAAGTCGGAGCTCCAGGAGCAGATCAAGGATGTTAAGGAGCAGTACAAGGCCAACGAGGACGAGATTGAGGATATCGTTCAGCGAAAGAACGTGATCGATCAGGAGATCGGCCTGCTCAGCGCACAGATCATCAACATTAACGAGCAGATTACGGCCTTTGGCGTGCTGATCGCGGATAAGCAGGATGAGCTGGACAACGCCGAGGAGCGCTACGAGGAACTGAACGAGAAGAACAAAGAGCGAATTCGCACCATGGAGGAAGACGGCAGCGTCTCCTACTGGGAGGTCCTCTTTAAGGCCAACAGCTTTTCCGACCTGCTGGACCGGCTGAACATGGTGGAGGAGATCGCAGCCTCTGACCAGCGCCGGCTGAAGGAACTGAGCGAAGCCAAGGAAAATGTGGCGGTCGCAAAGGAAGAACTGGCACTGGAAAAAGAGGATCTGGAGGTAACCAAGCTGGAACTGGACGACACCCAGCTTCAGCTGGATGAAAAGCGGAAAGAGGCAGACGGTATTATTCTGGAGCTTCTGGAAAAGGGCGAAGAGCTGGAAAACCTGAGGCTGGAATTCGAGCAGCAGGAAGCCGATTTCCTGGAGGAGATTGCCCAGAAGGAAAAGGAATACAACCAGGCGAAGCATGAGGAATGGCTGGCCTATATGGCTACCTACACCACCGTGCCCCCTGCCACCCAGGCCCCTGCCAACAACGGCAACACCAGCAACAGCACCGGAACCAATTCCGGAGGCAATTCCGGCAACAGCGGCGGCGCCTCCAGCTCCACATGGCTCAGACCCTGCAGCTATGTGAAGCTGACCAGCCCCTTCGGCTACCGGGATGCCCCCACTGCCGGCGCTTCTACATATCACCAGGGTGTTGACCTGGCAGGCCCCGAGGGAACGCCTATCTACGCCAGCCGTTCCGGTGTGGTCACCGCGGCTACCTTCGGCAGAGCGGCCGGCTACTATGTCAGCATCAACCATGGCGATGGCTTCTCTTCCATTTATATGCATATGACCAACTATGTGGTCTCCGCCGGACAGGCGGTGTCTGCCGGACAGCTTATCGGCTACATGGGCAGCACCGGCACCTCCACCGGCAGCCACCTGCATTTTGGCATCGCCTATAATGGCGCTTATGTGAATCCCTGCAATTATGTAAATCTGTATTGACCCAATTTCCCACAGCCCCACCCGGGCTGTGGGAATGCTATATGAAGGTGAGAAATATGAAGAAAAAGATCTTACTGCTGGTTTCCTATATTTTGGTGGCGGCCCTGGCTTCCGCTGCGACCCTGTTCTTGATGCCTCAGGAGGTGGAAGCCCCCTGCAAGCTGGAGCAGCTGGAGGAACTGATCCAGGAACGGTTTATTGAGGAGGTGGATACCACCGCTATGGAGGATGCGGCGGCCCACGCCATGATCGCTTCCCTGGGTGACCGGTGGAGCTATTACATCCCCGCCAGCGAGTATGAGACCCACCTGGAGGAGATGGCCAACGCCTATGTGGGCATCGGCATCACCATCCTGCAGCGGGAGGACGGAAGCGGTCTGGAGATCATGATCGTCAACGAAGGCGGTCCCTCTGAGGAGGCAGGACTACAGGTGGGGGACCTGATCGTGGCGGTGGACGGAAACTCCGTAGTAGGTATGCCTGCCACGGAGGCCAAGAACTATGTCCGAGGTGTGGAAAACACCCAGGTGGATATCACCGTGATTCGGGACGGTGAGGAGCTGACCCTGCCTGTGACCCGGCGGCAGATCCAGGTTCCGGTGGCAGAGGGGGTCATGCTGGAAAACAGCATCGGCCTGGTGACCATTGAAAACTTCGATTCCCGGTGCGCGGAGGAGACCATTGCTGCCATTGAGACCCTGCTGGAACAGGGCGCGGAAAAGCTGATCTTCGACGTGCGGGGCAATCCCGGCGGCTATGCCCACGAGCTGGTGAAGGTACTGGACTACCTGCTGCCGGAAGGCGAGCTGTTCCGGACGGTGAACTACGCGGGCCGGGAGGCTGTGGACCGTTCGGATGCCCGCTGCCTGGAGATCCCCATGGCAGTTCTGGTGAACGAAGATTCCTATTCCGCCGCGGAATTCTTCGCTGCGGCTCTCAGTGAGTATGAGGCAGCTATCGTGGTGGGTACCCAGACCAGCGGCAAGGGCCACTATCAGAACACCTTTGAACTGAAGGATGGTTCTGCCGTGGGCCTGTCCGTGGGTAAATACTACACCCCCAAGGGCGTGTGCCTGGAGGAAGTGGGCATCATCCCGGATGTGGTAGTGCCTGTGGACGACGAGACCATGGCGGCGATCTACTATGACAGAATGGAGCCAGAGGAGGATCCTCAGATCCAGGCAGCGGTGGAGGCACTGGAATAATGGACAGAAAGATCTTTTTGCTGAGCTTTGATGATGGTACGGTTTGGGACAAGCCCTTTGTGGCACTTTTGAACAAGTACAAAATCCCCTGCACCTTTAACTTAAATTCCGGGCTGGAGGATTTCGTCTGGGAGTTTGAGGGGAAACCGGTGGTTCGTCAGCATTTGGCAGACACGGTGGAGCAGTACCGGGGCCATGAGGTGGCCAGTCACACTTTGACCCATCCCTGGCTCAATTCCCTTACGCTTCCCGCCCTGGAGCGGGAGGTGGGAGAGGACTGCGAAGCCATCAAAGCCCTTTTCGGGTTAGAGGAGATCGGCTTCGGCGTTCCCTTTACCGCCTGCGGGGAACGGGAGATCCATATCATTCGGAAATTTACCCGGTATATCCGGCTGTCGGAGGATTCCGATTCCTTTGCCCTGCCGGAGGACCCCTACCACATCCCCATCCATGGATTGTACAATGAACCGGATATCCGGGAGAAGATTGCCCGATTTGCCCAAAGTGAACTGCCGGTATCCCTGTTCGTGATGGCGGGGCATTCCTATGAACTGGAAATGCTGGATCACTGGGGATACATGGAGGAACTGCTGCAATATATCCTGGGGTTCGGCTTTGAGATCAGGACCACCATGGACTTCGTGAAGGAATTTTACCCATAAGGAAAGCCCCGCCGGAACCGGCGGGGCTTTTGGTATCTAGATTTACTTCTTTTCCTTCACCAGGAAGATGGCCACCAGGCAGCTCACCAGCAGCAGGTAGGGGTAGAACAGGTACTGCATGATCTGGAAGGCGGAAATGGTGCAGCCCAGCTCAGCTGCGGCGGAGATAGCAACCAGCATCTGGGCGCCGTAGGGGATGATGCCCTGAAAGATGCAGGAGAAGGTATCCAGAATGCAGGCGGCGCGCTTAGGGGTGATATCGTATTCCTCCCGCATTTCCTTTGCGATGGGGTTGGCCATGACGATGGCCACGGTGTTGTTGGCGGTGGCGATATCCATGGCGCCAACCAACAGGCCCATGCCAAGCTGGCCGCCCTTTTTGCCCTTGAACAGGTTCTGGATGAAGCTCAGCAGGGCATCAAAACCGCCGTAGACCCGGATCAGGGCGCACATGGCAGCCACCAGAATGGCAACCATGCTGGTTTCGAACATTCCGGAAGCGCCGCTGCCCATGTTGGCAAGGAGGGCAGTAGCGGCGGTCTCGCCGGTAGCCAGCATGATGATGGCACCGGACAGGATGCCTGCCAGCAAAACCACAAAGACATTGATGCCGGCGATGCCGCCTATCAGAACCAGCACATAGGGCAGAATCTGCAGCAGGCTGTACTCCGACTGGATGGGGGTGGTCTCCTGATTCATGGTCATCACCAGGATCAGCACCAGGGTAGCCAGAGCAGCGGGAAGGGCGATCCAGAAGTTACCCTTGAACTTATCCTTCATGGCGCAGCCCTGGCCGTTGCAGGCGGCGATGGTGGTATCGGAAATAAAGGAGAGATTGTCACCGAACATGGCGCCGCCCACCACCGTGCCTACGCACAGGGGAACGGAGAAGCTGGATGCCTGGGCTACCTCGATGGCGATGGGGGTGATGAGGGTGATGGTACCTACGCTGGTGCCCATGGCAGTAGAGACAAAGCAGGCCACGATGAACAGGACAGCCACGGCAAATCGGGCGGGGATCAGGTCCAGCATGAAATAGGCCACGCTCTGGGCGGAGGAGCGGCCAACAACGCCCACGAAAGCACCGGCTACCAGGAAAATCAGCAGCATGGTGATGATGTTCTTATCGCCTACACCCTGGCCCATGATGGTGAGCTTTTCGTCAAAGCTCAGGGCCTTGTTTTGCAGGCAGGCCACCAGAATGGCGCACAGGAAGGCGACGACGATGGGGATATTGTAGAAACCCATGGGGATTTTCAGACCATACTCAAACAGCAGGCCCAGGCCCAGATACATTACCAGAAATACGCCGATGGGCAGCAGCGCAATGGCATTTCCTTTTTTCATGTTCTTTCCTCCAAAAACACTGGTTTATCGCACAAATACCTTTTCACTCTACCATAATCCCACAGGAAAGTCAAGAAAAGGAACGAAAAGATCCCCAGGGGAGTTCCTGGGGATCGGTTTGCTACAGGTTGCGGATATAGCGCACTTCCACCGCTCCGTCAAATTCACCGGTCCGCTCTTCTCCGGTGAAGGTGAAGCCCTGCTTTTCGTAGAACCGGCGGGCACGGGTGTTGTCCCGGAAGGCCCAGAGCATAACGGATTTTCGGCCGCTTTCGGCCATATCCTCCAGGGCCTTGTGGAGCATGGCGGCGCCCAGACCGGTACCCCAGCTTTCCGGCAGTGAGTGGATGGCCTGAATCTCGGCCTGGTCCGGGGTGGGGCCGTCGCCCCAGATCAGTTCGCCCATGGGAACGCCGTCCAGCAGCCCCAGCAGGAAGCGCATATTTCCCTCCCGGAGCAGGTTCTCCATCAGGGCGATGCAGTTTTCCACCTGTCCGCAGGCTTCCACCGTCTCCGGGGAGAGGAAGGGGGCAAAGGCGGTGCGGAAGGAGCGGGACAGGATGCGGCCAAGGGCCCGGGCATCGGAAATCTCTGCCGCTCTAACCTGAAGGCACTGACGAATCCATTTCTCCCGGGTGATCCGGTATTGGGGCGCATCATGGAGGACGCCGTTTTTCTCGTATTTTTCGGGGATGGTGCCGAGATAGGTCATGCCGGCTTTCCGCATGACCGCTCCCGAGGCTGGGTTTTCCGCAAAGTGGTCAGCCTGGATGGCAGCGACCTTCAGTTCCGTAAAAGCAAAGTGGAAGGCGGCTTTCAAAGCTTCGGTTCCGTAGCCCTTGCCCCAGTGATCCCGGGACAGCATATAGGCGAAGCTGCAGACGGCAGTTTCCTCGTCAAAGCCCAGTAGTTCCAGAATGCCCATAAGGCTATTGTCTTCCTTCAGGGCAATGCCCCAGCGGTAGCATTTTCCGGTTTCGTAGCGCATGAGGGCCTTTCGAATGCTGGCCTCCGATTCTGTAATGTCCTTATGAGGGGACCAGAGCATATGCTCCGTCACGGCTTCGCTGCTGCCCAGGCGGGAGAAGTAGTGGGGGATATCCTCCAGGGTCACCTTTCGCAGGATCAGCCGGGGGGTATGCAGTTCAGGGATGGGAATGTAGGAAATGGACATAAGACAATGGGGACGATGGCTTCGTCCGGCTCCTTTTACTGAATTTAGGAACAATATACCATGACTTTTGCTCCAAAACAAGACGTGGCAAAAGAACACCGTGCAAGCCGAAGGGCTCGCACGGTGGGGTGTAGTATAGTTATGCCAGGATGGGCTTCAGGGCCTCTGCCAGCTTGGCCTTCTGGGCCTCGGCTTCAGCCAGGTCCTTGCCCAGGGTGGTGAAGTAGGTCTTGATCTTGGGCTCGGTGCCGGAGGGACGGACGATGACGGTGGCACCGCCTTCCAGACCGTAAACCAGCACGTTGGCGCTGGGCAGGCCGGTCTCCTCGGTCTTGGTGTAGTCAGTGACCTTCACGACCTGGTAGCCGCCGATTTCCACAGGGGGCTGCTCCCGCAGGGAAGCCATGATGCCGGCCATCTTGTCCATACCGGAAAGGCCGGGGAACTCGAAGGAGTCCACCTTGTTCAGGTAGCGGCCGTACTTGGCATAGATGGCTTCCAGACGCTCCTTGACGGAGGAACCGATGGAGCGGTAGTAAGCAGCCATTTCACAGATCAACATGGAGCCGATGATGGCATCCTTATCCCGGACATAGGGACCTGCCAGGTAGCCGTAGGATTCTTCGAAGCCCAGGATAAAGCGGTCCACTTCGCCGTCAGCTTCCAGACGAGCGATCTGGTCGCCGATCCACTTGAAGCCGGTGAGGACGTTGCGCATCTCCACGCCGTAGTTGGCGGCGACGGCATCGGCCAGGGGAGTGGAGACCAGGGACTTGACGGCAACAGGGTTCTTGGGCATGGTGCCCTTCTCGATGCGGCCTTCGCAGATGTAGTCCAGCAGCAGAACGCCCACTTCGTTGCCGGAGACCAGCTCGTAGGTGCCGTCGGGACACTTCATGGCGATACCGACACGGTCAGCGTCGGGGTCGGTGGCCAGCATCAGGTCGGCACCGGACTTCTCAGCCAGCTCCAGGCCCAGTCGCAGAGCTTCGAAGATCTCGGGGTTGGGGTAGGGGCAGGTGGGGAAGTTGCCATCGGGATACTTCTGCTCGGGCACGATGGTGATGTCGTCAATGCCGATGTCGGCCAGGATCCGGGTGACGGGCACCAGACCGGAGCCGTTCAGGGGAGAGTAGACCAGCTTCAAACCGGCGGTCTTGCACAGGCCGGGACGAACCTGGCAGGCCTTGATGGCATCGTACAGGCCTTCCTTGCAATCGTCACCCACGTATTCGATCAGGCCCATCTGCAGGCCTTCCTCGAAGGAAATAAGCTTGGCACCGGTGAGCAC